>NZ_NFIY01000025.1:0-35100 GCF_002163455.1 Megasphaera sp. An286
CATTCAACGGCGATGTAAAAGTTCCTCTGGATTCGGTAGCTCCGCTGAAACTGAACAACCGCAAGATCATTGCCCGCCGCTGCGCTATGGAACTGATTCCCGACGCAGTTGTAAACCTCGGTATCGGCATGCCTGAAGGCGTATCGGTAGTCGCTGCTGAAGAAGGCATCGACAGCATGGTACTGACGACAGAAGCAGGCACCATCGGCGGCGTACCGGCCGGCGGCCTGAGCTTCGGCGCAGCCACGAACGCTTCGGTTATCCTCGACCAGCCGTATCAGTTTGACTTCTATGACGGCGGCGGCGTTGACCTGGCTATCCTCGGCTTGGCTGAATCGGACGTCAACGGCAACATCAACGTAAGTAAATTCAACGGCCGCGTAGCAGGCTGCGGCGGCTTCATCAACATCACGCAGAACTCCAAGAAGGTAATCTTCTGCGGCACCTTCACAGCCGGCGGCCTGAAGGAAGAAGTCAAAGACGGCAAACTGGTCATCACGAACGAAGGCCGGAATAAGAAGTTCCTGAATCAGGTAGAACAGGTAACGTTCAGCGGCGCCTATGCAAATGCCGTAGGACAGCCTGTACTGTACGTCACGGAACGCGCCGTATTCAAGCTGACTCCGGAAGGCTTGGAACTGATCGAAGTGGCACCGGGCATCGACATCGAAAAAGACGTATTGGCATACATGGACTTCAAGCCCATCGTCAAAGACGTCAAGCTGATGGACGCTCGTATCTTTGAAGACAAACCCATGGGTTTGGAACTGTAATATGCAGTTATATACTTCACAAAGAGAGGAGATGAAAAAATGGCACGTGATGTAAAATATGAAGATATTAAGATCGGTGATAAAGCATCTGTATCGAAGACGATTTCCGAATTCGACGTATATGCCTTTGCCGGCGTAACGACAGACTTCAATCCCGTCCACATCAACAAAGAATTCGCTAAGAATTCCATGTTCAAACAGCGCATTGCCCACGGCATGATTTCTGCAGGTTTGATTTCGGCCGTACTGGGCACGGAGCTGCCGGGCGTGAACACGATTTACATGAATCAGTCCCTCAGCTTCCTGGCTCCGGTATTCTACGGTGATACGCTGACGGCGACGGTAGAATGCAAGGAAAAAGACGATGCAAAACACCGCATTATCTTCAAGACGACTGTCACCAACCAGGACGGCAAAGTCGTCACCGACGGCGAAGCTCGCGTCATGAAAAAATAAGACGAGCTACTGTCAAAGGTAGTACCCGGACATAGAATCCAAAGCCGATGATTCACCGCTTACATGTTTCACCGACGGGATGTCCGGTCTGTAGTAAACGAAAACAACCTTTTAAGTGCTTACAAGCTCTTGCCAACTTGTTGTGGCTATGGCCGGCAGGTTGGCAAGAGTCTTTTTATAAGAAAAAGGCCCTCGTGCTCTATGGATAGATTTCATAGAACGCGGGGGCCTTTGGTATTATGCTTATGTCGCCGTATGCTGTAGGCGCTGCAAAATCGTGTGGTAGCAATGGGCTGAGAAGGGAACGGGAATATGCAGTTCGTCAGCCGTTTTTACCAAGTATCCGCTGAAGGTTTCCAGCTCGCTTTGACGGCCCTGCATGATATCGCGGGCCAGGGAGCTGGAGACGTCTTTATCCTTTTGGCGCATGACGCGGTCGTAAATTTCCTCGGGAAGGGTTGGCGAGAGGGCGATGCCCAATGCCTTGCCGACGGCATAGGCCTCATCCAGGAGGGTACGGAACTCCTCTTTGCCCTTGGGCTGGGAAAAGACGTAGCCGATCGTCCCTTCGTAATAGGACGTAATGACATTGTAGGCGCAGTTTGTAATGTATTTGTTCCAGATTTCCGCCGTAATATCGTCGGAGAGTCGGCACGTCAGGCCTTCGCAGTTGAGCACGTCGTAGGCGCGCTGCGCCGCTTCCTTATCGTCGGAGCCGATGAACAGACGGGCGAAGGTTCCCGATTGGCGTATAGAAAAATCTGCTTCATAGGCTGACGTAATGTAAATCGTCGTGTCGACGATGGGACATTTCGGCAGGATCTTTTTCGCCGCGGCGCCATGGTCGACGCCGTTTAAAATCAAGACGACGACGGTATGCCGGCCGACACAGGGAAGAATTGCCGTCAGCGCGTCGGCAAGGGAGTAATTTTTTACGCAGACAAATATCATGTCTTGTATGCCAGCTGTCGACGGGTCGTCGGTCACGGCGGGAAAGGCCGTATGCTCTCCGAATACGTCGCTGTGGAGGACGAGGCCCTTTTTCAGCAGCGCTTCTTTGCGCGGTCCCCGGGCGATCAGCGTGACGTCGGAGTAGGCGGCGCATAATACAGATGCGACGTAGCCGCCGACGCCGCCGATGCCTGTTACCATCAGTTTCATTTTCCTACCTCCCGTTTCAGCAGCTCTTGATAAAACCGTTTGGACACGGGTGCCGGCACGCCTAGCCGGTCGGCCAGGCGGACGAGATGGCCGCTGAACGTCTCAAGCTCCGTCGGCTTATGAGCCATGGCGTCTCGGGCCATGGAGCTCGTCGCGTCGGCGTTGCGGTAATGCATCATGTCTTCGAAAATCTCTGCCGTCAGTCCGGAAGGGAGCTGTACGCCATCGGCTATGGCTACGGCATAGGCTTCGTCGAGAAGGGCCCGAAACTCTGCCAGCCGTTCCGGATGCTCCAGCAGTCCTCGTGTCGTACAGGTGTAATAGGCCGTAATCGTGTTGTAGGCGCAGTTTATGATGTATTTTTTCCATACTTCGCTTTTCATATCCTGGGGAATCGTACATTCCATGGTCTGTTCGTGATGCAGCAAGCGGCAGACCAGGGCTGCGGCGTCGCGGTCGGGGCTGTCTGCGCGCATGCGGACGTAGGGGCTGGCGTGGCAGATGGCGTATTCGCCGTCGTAGGATGATGTGATGTAAATAAGCGAATTTACGACTCGGCCCGCAGGAAGGGCGGCCCGGGTCCGGTCGGCATGGTCGATGCCGTTCATAACAGGGACGACTACGGTGTGCTCGTCGACGCATGGGCGAAGGGCGGCCAGGGCTTTGTCCAGGGAAAAGGTTTTTACGCAGACAAAAATTACATCCTGAATGCCAACGTCGGCCGGGCAGTCTGTCACGGCGGGATGATAGGTTTGTTCTCCTAAGACGGCGCTGTGGACGACCAATCCCCGCTGTTCCAGGGCCTTCTTCCGTTCGCCCCGGGCGATCAGCGTGACGCTGCCGGGATAATAGCGGCAGAGAACGGCGGCAATGTAGCCGCCGACGCCGCCAATGCCTGATACCATTAATTTCATAACGTATTCACCTTCTTAATCAGCGTGTATTGTAGTAATAAAAAGGCGGAATGCCTAGAGCCGGGACGTTTCCGTCTCGATAACCGCCTGTATTTCCTGCAGGAAGCCTTCTATCTGAGGCGTCATGACCTTGTTGGCGTGGAGTACCGTCTGGACGTACGAGCTGTCGTAAAAGTCGGTGATCGGCAGGATGACGACGTCGCCCTGCTTGGCTGCCTGCACGACGGTGTACTGGGGCAGGACCGATAAAAAATTGCCCTTGCTGACGAGGCGCGTTGCCGTGTTGGCGCTTTGCAGCGTCAAGAATGGGCGAAGGGTAATATTCTGGGCGGACATGGCGCTCTGAAAGGTGACGATGTAGGGAGCTGTCAACTCCATCAAGATGAACTCCTCGTCTTTTAAATCGCTCAGGGTCAGAGAGTTCTGCCGGCACAGGTGATTGCCGGGATTGGCGATGACGACGATGTCTTCCTTTCGGGAATACCATGTGTGCCACTGCGTTTTCGGCAGGGGCTCGGCAATGAGGCAGGCGAAGTCAAGAACGCCGGTCTGCATCCGATTTTTCAGGGTCGCCGTATCGTCGACGACTAACTCGACTTTGACGTTGGGAAAGTGCTGATGATAACGGAGAAGGGATGATTCGAACAGGATTTCGTACAGCGATTCTACCATGCCGATGCGCAGGGTGCCGCCGAGGGATTCCTTGGATTTCAGGAAATTTTCCATCAGTAGGGCCGTCGCGACGATTTTCTGGGCGTAGGGAATCAGCTCCTCGCCATGCTGAGTCAGCGTGACCTGGCGGCCGATGCGGTTGAATAAGGGCGCGCCGACCTCCCGTTCCAGCTGCTGAATCTGCGCGCTGACGTTGGACTGGGAATAGCCGAGGATTTTCGCCGCCTGCGTGAAGTTTTTTATAGAAACGACTTGAAGAAAGGTATTTAAGTTTCGTATTTCCATAATTTATAATCTCTCCTTCATATGACTAGTATGCAAGATTTTCTTTTCTCCGTCAATGATTTTTATAAAATATTGAAAAGTGGCTTACATCAGGCTTGGCAATCAAAAATATTGATTAAAGCGATTAATTCCATTTGTTATACAGATATAGAATTGTGCGTTATAATAAAGCCATTGAAGACTATTTTTTATTAGTTGGAGGGATTTTCATGGCAAAAAAAATGATGACCATGGACGGCAATACCGCTGCCGCTTATGTGTCCTACGTGTTTACTGATGTTGCCGCTATTTATCCTATTACGCCTTCTTCCACGATGGCGGAAAAAATGGACGAATGGGCGACTAAGGGCGTTAAGAACATGTTCGGACAGGTTGTCCGCGTTCAGGAAATGCAGGCTGAAGGCGGCGCTGCCGGCGCTGTTCACGGCTCTTTGCAGGCAGGCGCTTTGACGACGACCTACACGGCTTCTCAGGGCTTGCTCCTTATGATTCCGAATATGTACAAAATCGCCGGCGAATTGCTCCCGGGCGTATTCCACGTTGCAGCTCGTGCTCTCGGCACGAACACCTTGTGCATTTTCGGCGACCAGCGCGACGTCATGGCTTGCCGTCAGACCGGCTTTGCTATGCTGGCTGAAGGCAGCGTTCAGGAAGTTATGGACTTGTCGGCTGTCGCTCACTTATCGGCAATTAAAGGCCGCGTTCCGTTCCTCAACTTCTTCGACGGCTTCCGCACGTCTCATGAAATTCAAAAAATCGAAGCCTTCGACTACGACGATTTGGCAAAATTAGTCGACATGGACGCTGTTAAAGAATTCCGCGACCGCGCTACCAACCCGGATCATCCGACGACGAAGGGCACGCTGCAGAACTCGGATATCTACTTCCAGCAGCAGGAAGTACAGAACAAGTACTACGAAGCGCTGCCGGATATCGTTGAAGACTACATGGAAAAAATTTCCGCTCTCACGGGCCGGGAATACCATCCCTTCAGATACTACGGCGCTCCCGACGCAGACCGCATGATTGTCGCTATGGGTTCCTTGACGGACGCTATCGAAGAAACGGTAGACTTCCTCAACAAACGCGGTGAAAAAGTCGGACTCCTGGCAGTTCACCTCTATCGCCCGTTCTCGGAAAAATACTTCTTCAAATATATTCCGGAAACGGTTACGAAGATCGCTGTTCTTGACCGCACGAAAGAACCGGGCTCCGTTGCTGAACCGCTGTACCTCGACGTCAAGGGCGTATATGCCGGCAAGGAAAAACAGCCTCTTATCGTAGGCGGCCGCGCTGGCCTCGGCGGAAAAGACACGACTCCGACCCACATTCTTTCCGTATTCGAAAACTTGAAGCTCGACCAGCCGAAAGATCAGTTCACTATCGGCATCGTCGACGACGTTACCTACACGTCCCTGCCCCTCGGCGAAGACATCGACACGACGCCGGAAGGCACGACGGCCTGCAAGTTCTGGGGCCTTGGCTCCGACGGCACGGTCGGCGCCAACAAGAGCGCTGTTAAGATTATCGGCGACCACACGGATATGCACGCTCAGGCTTACTTTGCCTATGACTCCAAGAAATCCGGCGGTATTACCGTATCTCACCTCCGCTTCGGCAAAAACCCGATCAAATCGACGTACCTCATCAACAAAGCTGCTTTCGTTTCCTGTTCGCAGCAGTCGTACGTACATAAATACAACGTATTGTCCGGCCTGAAGAAAGGCGGCAGCTTCCTCCTGAACACCCTCTGGACTCCGGAAGAACTGGACGCGAACCTGCCGGCTTCGATGAAACGCTACATCGCGCAGAACGATATTCAGTTCTACACGATCGACGCTGTAAACATCGCTCAGAAAATCGGCTTAGGCGGCCGCTTTAACATGATCATGCAGGCTGCGTTCTTCAAGATCGCCGACATCATTCCTATTGACGATGCTGTTAAATACCTGAAAGACGCTGTCGTTTCCTCGTACGGCAAAAAAGGCCAGAAAGTCGTCGACATGAACAACGCCGCTATCGACAATGGCGTAACAGGCATCGTAAAAATCGACGTTCCGGCCAGCTGGGCTGACGCTGCCGATGAAGCTGCTCCTGTCAAAGACGTTCCCGAATTCGTTACGAAGATTTTGGAACCGGTCAACGCACAGGAAGGCGACTCCTTGCCGGTCAGCACGTTCATCGGCCTGGAAGACGGCGCATTCCCGCAGGGCACGGCTGCTTATGAAAAACGCGGCGTTGCTATCAACGTACCGGAATGGGATGCAGAAAAATGTATCCAGTGCAACCAGTGTTCCTTCGTCTGCCCGCACGCAGCTATCCGTCCGGTTCTCTTGACGGATGAAGAAGTCGCCGCTGCTCCGGCCGGCCTCAAGACGAAACCGGCTGTCGGCGTTCCCGGCATGCACTTCACCATGGCTGTCAGCGTCCTCGACTGCTTAGGCTGCGGCAGCTGCGCTCAGGTTTGCCCGGCTAAGGAAAAAGCCCTGGAAATGAAACCCTTCGGTTCTCAGGAAGAAAAAGCTCCCCTCTGGGATTATGCCGTCAATCTCCCTGCTAAGAAGAACCCCATGAATAAATTTACCGTTAAAGGCAGCCAGTTCGAACAGCCGCTGCTCGAATTCTCCGGCGCCTGCGCAGGCTGCGGCGAAACGCCGTATGCAAAACTCATTACGCAGCTCTTCGGCGACCGCATGATGGTTGCTAACGCTACGGGCTGCTCCTCCGTATGGTCCGGCAGCGTACCGTCCATGCCGTACACGACGAACGAAGCAGGCCACGGCCCGGGTTGGGCGAACTCCTTGTTCGAAGACAACGCCGAATTCGGCTTGGGCATGTTCTTGGCTACGCAGCAGGTTCGCGAAAAAATGGCTATGGATATTCAGGAAGCCATCGACAACCCGAATACGCCGGCCGACGCGAAAGCCGTATTCCAGGAATGGCTCGACAATAAGGACGTAAGCGAAGGCACGCGCGAACGGGCTGACAAAGTTGTCGCCGTCGTAGAAGCAGCTAAGGACGTATGCCCGATCTGCAAACGCATCTATGAACGCCGCGACAATTTGGTAAAACGCAGCCAGTGGATCTTAGGCGGCGACGGCTGGGCTTATGACATCGGCTTCGGCGGCTTGGACCACGTATTGGCTCAGGGCGAAAACGTCAACGTCTTCGTATTCGATACGGAAGTTTACTCCAACACGGGCGGTCAGTCCTCCAAAGCTACGCCGACCTCGGCTATCGCTAAGTTCGCAGCTGGCGGCAAGAAGACGAGAAAGAAAGACTTGGGCCGCATCGCTATGACCTATGGCTATGTATACGTTGCTCAGGTTGCCTTGGGCGCCGACAAGAACCAGTGCCTGAAAGCGATTCAGGAAGCTGAAGCTTATGACGGCCCGAGCTTGATCATCGGCTATGCACCGTGCATCAACCACGGCATCAAAGCCGGTATGGCCAACAGCCAGATCGAAGCTAAGAAAGCCGTTGAAGCTGGCTACTGGCACCTGTATCGCTACAACCCGGCTCTGAAAGCTGAAGGCAAGAATCCGTTCATCCTCGATTCTAAAGAACCGGTCAGCGACATTAAAGACTTCCTCATGGGCGAAGTCCGCTATGCATCGCTGAAGACCGTATTCCCTGAAAAGGCTGACGAATTCTTCGAAAAGACGGCTGAAGACATGAAAGACCGTCTCGAAGCATACAAGACCTTGGCTGGAAAATAAGCCGATACGTTAGTGTATAACTCTATTTGCTCATAGAATCACATACAGCAAAACACGCCTTATCCTTCGGGATAGGGCGTGTTTTGTTGTCGCCGAATAGGCATGATAAAACCCCTAGTTACACTAGGGGTAGACATATACTCCTTATAGAAAAAGAAAGAACCTCCTATGATACAGTGGAAGTGGTCTGGCAACCACATCCCTGTATAGAATAGGAGGTTCTTGTCAATGAATGACGTAAAAAGTTTATCACATAGCAAGCGGAGATGTAAATATCATATTGTATTCGCGCCTAAATATAGACGGCAGGTGATCTATGGAAAAATCAAAGCAGATATTGGGAAAATACTGCGACAGCTATGCGAGAGAAAAGGGGTAGAGGTGATTGCGGGAGAATGCTGTCCGGATCATATTCATCTCTTAGTTTCTATACCGCCGCATCTGAGTATTTCACAGTTCATGGGATATTTAAAGAGTAAAAGCAGCTTGATGATATTTGATAAACATGCAAACTTGAAATACAAGTATGGAAACCGGCATTTCTGGTGCAGAGGATATTATGTAGACAGTGTAGGCAAATATGAGGGAGCAATCAAAGAATACATACGTACCCAACTACAGGAAGATATGATGATGGACACATTAGATTTTAAGGAAACAAAAAACCCGTTTACGGGTAGATAAGAAATAAAGGCTAAAAAAAGAAGCCCCCGAGTAGGGGGCAGCCCGTGGTAGGGATGTGATTGCTGGATGTATTCAGTGCACTCTTTAGAGTGCAACCACAAGAAGTAGGCCCTTATAGGGCCTGATCAAACCACCAGTTCTACTGGTGGTTTTGATTTGTTGCTGTATGACATGATAAAGGGGCTTGCTGCACGTATGACGTGCAGCAAGCCCTTTGTATCTCTGGAAAAATATGTCTTTACTGCTTCGGCAATGCAGCCAGGCGATGGGTATTGACAAACATGTCTTTGATATTTTTAAATTGAATCGTGTCGATGCTGATTTCCTTTGCTTCACCCTGGGGAGAGTAGACCTGCTGCAATTCCGCTTTTAAATCGTACGTGTTGTCGCGCTTATTGCCGTGAAGCGTCGCCGAATATTCGTTGATCTGACGGATGACCTGATTCTGCTGGAAAGCCATGGCATCCAAGGTGCTGTTGTACTTTTCTACGTACAGCGTGCAGGAAATATTTTCGATGCTGTTGGGGAAGTCCCGGGTCTGCATGCTCTTTATAGAATCCATATCGACGTATACGACGCCGTCGGGCTGGGTGCTTACGACGCGGTACCGGTCAGGATTATTCAGCAATGTCGTCGAGTCCATTGCGCCGACGGCGGCGCAGCCCATCAGGAGCGTCCCGGCCATTGCGACGGCAGTTAAGATTTTTTTCATAGCGTATCACTATCCTTTCTAAAATCCTTGTGAATGCATTATAACATAAAGTCCGCCTTAGGAATAGAGATGCGGCGAAACTGTAACAAAACAGTGACATGACGAAGGCCGCGCCTGGGATTTTATTATATTTTCAGCTCTAATCTCTTTACAAAGGGCTCGTGTATTTGATATACTTAATAAGTACCACGACATGCGGGTGTAATTCAGTGGTAGAATACGAGCTTCCCAAGCTTGGTACGAGGGTTCGATCCCCTTCATCCGCTCCATACAGATAGAAACTGGCCTCATGGGTGTTTTCCATGAGGCCATATTTTATAAAAAAGAGCTTTTTGGCACCTTATTTTGAAGATATTTAATTTATATGAACTTTTTTAACAATACATAAAGTTTACATAAAACGGATTTTTATTCTAAGATTATGCAATATGAGATACTTGATGCTGACACCGGATACATAGGGGACGTCCGAATTGCTTTTGAGAATAACTACTGACTTTATCGCTGATTGTTGCTCCGCAATCGGCACATTTCAGTGGTTGTTTCTTTCTTACTGATTGCATCGGGGCAGAAGACTGTGCAGTAGCTTTTGGCTTTTGTTTTGTCGTCGAAAGGTCGGTCTGTATATCGGCTTCTGGATCATCACCTGTACTAATCGCTAAACTTAACATATAGGCATACTTGATAGCGGCTGTTTCTGCCATATCCCGTATTGTATGCGCCGCGTGGATTAGTAATCTCCAACAATATATTAACCCTAACAGCACAGATTTTGACATTTTTCATTAATTGCAAAAGGCCCTAGCCGATACTGGCTAGGGCTGCTATCGTGCTTATATTTTCATTTTTACATGAATTTGCTTGCCGCAGAAGGCAATGCCGTATTTCCAGACTTTTGAAATTCCCCGTTTTTCAAATTCTGTCCCGTACTGCCTTCCCTCAATCTGCCGCAGCGCTTCGTCGGCTTTATCTTCCAGCTGCGCTTCGCTGTTGGTGGCTTTAAACTCCATCAAGACGCCGGCTTTATTTGTATCTTTGGGGAAAATTGCGAGATCAAACCGGCCGTAGCCGCTTTCTCTATTCGATTCGACCGTATAATTTCGGCCTAAAAACAGAGCGGCCATGCCCAACATGAAGCCGTGATAAAAGCTTTCTTTATTTGCCGTATCATAGGTGCTGGCAAACCGCAGCAATATTTTTTGCAGCAGGTACGCAAAGTCTTCGCTCTGGCCGGTAAACAGCAAATCAAATAAACCGTCGAAGGTGTCCCGATCCATTCCTTCTACGATGGTATTCAGGATTTCCATGCTGTATACCCGTTTGATTTCTTCATTGGGAATGCGCAGTAAGTAGCGGTCGTAGCTCGTCGGGATATTTTCCGATACGGTCAAATACCCTGTTGTAAGCAGCATGGTATATAAGGCGCTTCGGTCTTTTCCAATCTGGTCATAGATCACGCCTTCATTCAAGCTGACAGAAACGGGTGTATCATGGAGGAGTCCACGCAGCGCCTTGATTTGTAAGTAATCGGCGTGGGAAACTAGCTCGCGCAGGATGCTGTTATTAGACGTATTCATCCAATAGGGCCGAGGGAGGCATTGGTTATCGATGTAGCTGATGACCGATAAGGGATTATATATTTCACTGCTGCCAAAGCGATACCCGTCATACCACTGTTTCAGTTCCGGCAGTACTTCCGGTTTGCCTATATCTTCCGTTAATTTAGCGACTTCTTCCGGCGTAAATCCGAAAACCGTACTGTACTTATCGCGCAGGATTGAGCAGACGTCTAAGTTGTTCAGGCCGCTGAAAATGCTTTCTTTGGCAATACGAAGTACGCCTGTTAGAACCGCAAAATCTAATGATGCATTTGTCTTTAAAGCGCTGCCTAAAAATTGCCGCATAAACCGAATACATTCGCCGTAAAATCCCCGTTCCCAAGCCTGCTGTATTGGCGCATCGTATTCATCTATAAGCAGAATCACTGGTTTTCCATAATGCTGATGCAGCATTGTAGTCAATCTCAATAAAGAAACAGCCAATTCATCCTGCGTAGCATTCTCATATATGACTTTTTGAAGATAAATTTTTAATGAGTCGTCTACAACCGCACTTTGAGACAGATAGTTAAAACTTCTATACAAATCGGCTAATGCAAAGCCCAGACTCTTAACGATACTTTCCCATGTGTCGCCCGATACATTTTTTAACGATATGAAGATAACGGGATGCGCACCGAGATGGTTCATGTACGCCGTCCCACTTTTTTCTATTGATAATCCTGAAAACAAGCCTTGGCTTTCTTTTTTCCGATCAATGGAAAAGAAATATTCTAACATGCTCATGGTCAGCGTTTTGCCGAAACGCCGGGGACGTGTAATCAATGTTACATCACTATGCGAATCTATCAATTGCCGAATAAAATCCGTCTTATCTACAAAGTAATAGTTTTCCCGTACTTTTTTAAAGTCATCAACGCCGATGGGCATTGCTGTATTCATGTATTTCACCTCCCGAATATCCTTTGCATTCATTATATGATAGGGCTATCTTTGCTGTCCAGAGATAAGGCAGGGCTAATCTGTATTAGCGGTATATAACATACGCCCCTTCACATCGGAGGGATATAAAGGGGCGTGTGCTGCAGTCGGTTAAAAATGGCGGGATTTATGGAGGTCTTCGAATTGCTCCATCAGGTTGGGCTTTTCCGGGCTTTGGTATACATAGTCCGGCATGGCTTCCTTGGCTTTGTCTACGGCGGCCTTAAAATCGTAGTATACCTGCCATTTAGATTCTACGAGGTCTTTGCCGGTTTGGCGCAGCAAAAAGGCCGGATGATACGTCGGCATGACGGGAATGCCGTGATAGTTGAACCAGATGCCGCGGTTGCGCATAATGCTGGCTGTTTTTCCGTAGAAATACTGAAAGGCGACCTTTCCCAGGCAGACGATGACCTTCGGCTGTACCATTTCGATTTCACGGAGGAGATGGATGTTGGCGCAGCGCTTTCCTTCTTCCAGCGTCGGCGTCCGGTTGTTCTTGGGGCGGCATTTGACAATATTCGTAACGTAGACGTGGTCGCGCGTCAGTCCTACGCTCCACAGGGCTTTGTCCAGCAGCTGTCCCGATGGGCCGACAAGGGGCACGCCGTACTCATCTTCCACACCGCCAGGTCCTTCGCCGACGAACATGAGGGGCGATGCCGGGTCGCCGGAGTATCGCGTCGGGCCGCGGTTGCCTTCGTGACGCAATTCGCATTGTGAACACTGCATGAGTTCATGCAGCCAAGGTTCCATTTCTTTGTCTGTCATCGTACTCTTCCTTCCGTCAATGTAATGTCTTTCATCGTGAGCTGATGGAATTCTGCGTGAATCAACTGAGCGACGTCCTGCGGCGCTACGAGGACCTGCTGTCCCCGCATGCCGGCGCTGAGGCTGACGGCTTCATATTGTAGGGCCGATTCGTCGATATACGTAGGAAACTGCTTTTTCATGCCGATAGGGGAGCAGCCGCCGCGGATATATCCCGTCAAGCCGAGCAGATCCTTGACGTGGAGCAGCTGAACCGATTTATTGCCGCTGCAGGATGCAGCCTTCTTCAAATCGAGCTCCTTGTTGCTGGGAATGCAGAATACGACGGGGCCCGTCTTGTTTCCCTGGCCTACCAGCGTTTTGAATACCTGGGCCGGGTCCATGCCGAGCTCGGCGGCGGCGTGGACGCCGGACAGGTCGTCTTCAGAATATTCATAAGCTTTCGTTGTATAGAAAATTTTTTGTTTATCTAAAATGCGCATGACGTTGGTCTTTTTCGTCTTAGCCATACTATCCCTTCTCTCATATCCTACTCATTTTACTATATCAATATACAGCCCTTTTTTCAAGCCCCGGCAAAGATGGCGGGGACGTTTCGCTTTGTTAGCGCAGGCGGCTCATGCAATCGGATATTGTCTTTCTCTTATATTTCTATTATAATGATTTATGGCGAGATGTTATCAAAAATATACAGGAGAAAGAAGGGACAGATATGAAGATTGCAGCGGCTCAGATGTCTCTGCGGCTGGGGGATGTAGAGCATAATTATAAGCAAGTAGAAGACTGGATACGAAACGCTGCGCAGGAGCGGCCCGATATCGTCGTACTGCCGGAAATGTGGAATACGTCCTTTTATCCCGACGATATCCGTGAACTGGCCGATGAGGACGGGAAGCGGACGCAGGCCTTCTTATCGGAGCTGGCGGCCCGGTTCGGTGTCCATATTATCGGCGGTTCCGTAGCTGTCCGTCGGGGAGATAAGCTGTATAATACGATGTACGTGGCAGATCGCGGCGGCCGTATTATCGGCTCGTACGACAAGGTGCATCTATTTGCGCCGGGTCATGAAGACGAAAAATTTACGCCGGGCACGCAGGGCTGCGCTTTTTCCTTGGATGGCGTGCCCATGGCCGCCGTAATTTGTTATGACGTCCGCTTTCCCGAATGGGTGCGGATGGCGACGCTGACGGGGGCGCAGATTATCTTTGTGCCGGCGGCCTGGCCGGCGTCCCGCGTGGATCACTGGCGCATATTGAATCAGGCCAGGGCGATTGAAAACCAGCTGTTCGTCGTGGCGGTCAACAGCTGCGGCAGTACGGAGTCCATGCAGTTCGGCGGCCATTCGATGATTATCGACCCGTGGGGGAATGTCTTGGCGCAGGGGGGAGACGGCGAAGAGCTGCTTCGCGCGGATATCGACTTGGACAGCGTCGCCGATATTCGAAGCCGCATCAACATATTTCATGACCGGCAGCCTGAGCTATACGACTTGACATAAGAGGGAGAGGGATAGATAGTGGAAGCTGTGTTTCATGGGCTGCAGGGGATTTTTGAAATATTGTTTATGATTGGCATCGGCTTTGTGTTGTCGAAGAAAGGATGGTTTGGACCGGATACCAGCGCAATATTAACCCGGCTTATCATGAAGGTCGCCTTGCCGTTGTTCATGATTTGCCAGTTGGAGCGGGATTTTACACATGATTCGCTGCTGAGGATTGCGCCGGATTTGGCTCTGCCCTTTTTGTCTATCCTCCTGGCCTACGTCGTGGGCCGGGCGGCAGCTGCGGCGCTGCACATACGCAGGGAGCGGCAGGGCATCTTTATTACCTGTTTTTTTGTCGCCAATACGATCTTCATCGGACTTCCCGTTAACCTGGCCTTATTCGGTACGCAGAGCGTGCCTTCGGTCATGCTGTATTATATGGCGAATACGACGATGTTCTGGACCTTGGGGATTTATCACATCGTCAACGACAGTACGGGCGGACAGGGAAATATGCCGTTATTTTCGCTGCAGACTGTCAAAAAGGTGTTTTCGCCTCCGCTGGTGGCCTTTCTCATTGGCCTGGCGTTGATTATGGCCGACGTTAAGCTGCCTGAATTCCTTCACGTATCTTTCCAGTACGTAGGAAATCTGGCGACGCCGCTGTCCCTTATCGTCATCGGCATTGAAATGAGTTCGCTGCCGCTGCGTAGCGTACAGTGGGACCGCGACTTGATAGGGGCTCTGATGGGGCGGTTTATCGTTTGCCCGCTGTGCGTATTGGCCTTGCTTCCCTTTGTGTCTGTTACACCGATGTCGGCTCAGGTGTTTACAATGCAGGCCAGTATGCCGGCTATGACGCAGATGACCGTCGTCGCCAAGGCGGTTGGAGCTGATGTGAAGTATGCTACGGAGATCAGCTTTATCACGGTAGTATTGGGGCTTATCGTGATTCCGTCGTATATGTTCTTGATTCAGTACGTTCTATAAATTTATAGGAAATAGGTGTATATATGTCTTTCATAAATCAGTTTGCACAAAGCGTGCAGAAATATGGTCCGCAAGCTTTTTCTTTAAATTACCGCATTGCCGACGACCCGGAGCTGTCGGGCGAAGAATATCATGCCTGCGCGGCCTATGTCGAAGCCTGCCGTGCCCTGGGCATGGAGGTGACGGAGCAGTTTGCCGGTTTGCCGACGGCGTTTAAGGCGACGGTACGGAAGGTTTCCAACCCGGTTTTGAAAGTGGCTCTTCTGGCCGAATATGACGCCCTGCCGGAAATCGGGCACGGATGCGGCCATTCGGCAAACGGTGCTATGAGCTTTCTGACGGCGGCCGCTTTTTTGGATATGGCCGATCTTCCCGTGCATGTTGATCTCATCGGTACGCCAGACGAAGAGCTGCGGGGCGGCAAGGTCGCCATGTGCGAGCAGGGAATCTTTCATGACTATGATTTAGCGATGATGACGCATGTCATGCCCGATAAGACGATGGCCAACTCACATTTCTTGGCTCTTAGCGATTATCGCGTTGCTTTTCATGGGCAAACGGCTCATGCGGCGAGCAGCCCGTGGAATGGCCGCAACGCCCTGAACGGCGCGATGCTGGCAATTCACGCTATCGACATGCTGCGCCAGCACGTACGGCCGGAAACGCGGATTGGCGTCTATCTCGTCAACGGCGGCACGGCGTCGAACGTCGTGCCGGATTATGCAGAGCTTGAATGCTGCGTTCGCCACAGCGATCGGCCGTATTTAAACGAAGTCATTGCTAAAATCATGAAATGCTTCGAAGGGGCGGCCATTGCGACAGAAACGACGTATGAAGTGACGCAGATGGGATATGAATTTGACAATATGGTTTGGAATGAAGCGGCGACGGAAGTATCGCGGTCGGTGCTTCGTGACATGGGCATCCCCTTTGCCGATACGGAAGATTGCCAGAGCTCGGACATCGGCAATATCAGCCATCAATGTCCGGCCCTCCATCTGTGCCTGGCCATGGGAGATACGTATTACCCGGAACATTCCGTGCAAATTGCCGATGCTGTAAAGAGTAAGGCTATCGAGCCGGTCATCGCCCAGGGCGCGGAAATTATGGGCCGCATCGTATTTAAGCTATTGGAAAATGAAGGGCTGCGCCGGGCCGTGAAAGAAGATTTTCAACAGCATATTCTGTAATATCGTCCGTCAGCAGTACATAAAAAATACTGTGCAGTTTATGCTGCACAGTATTTTTTATGTTGGAGTATGTTTTTAGAATACGCCTTGAGCGAGCATTGCATCGGCAACGCGTTCGAAACCAGCGATGTTGGCGCCGGCGACGAGGTTGTAGCCTAAACCGTTGCGAGCTGCTGCGTCTTTGCAGTTGTTGTAAATCGTATTCATGATCTGGTGGAGACGTGCGTCGACTTCTTCAGCCGTCCAAACGAGACGTTCGCTGTTCTGGCTCATTTCGAGGGCCGATACGGCTACGCCGCCGGCGTTAACAGCTTTGGACGGAGCTACGATCATGTCTTTCTGTTCCAGTAAGTATTTCAGTGCGTCGTTCGTCGTAGGCATGTTGGCGACTTCGATGTAGTAGCGAACCTTGTTGGCTGCGATCTGTTTTGCCTGTTCCATATGGACGTCGTTCTGCATAGCAGACGGCATAACGATGTCGACTTTTCTGCCCCACGGTTTTTCGCCCGGGAAGAATTCTACGCCGAATTTATCTGCATAATCCTGTACGCGGTTGCGGCCGCTGTTGCGCATTTCTAACAAGTAATCGATCTTTTCTTCCGTAGCAACGCCATCGGGATCGTAGATGTATCCGTCAGGACCGGACAACGTAACGACTTTAGCACCCAATTCCGTAGCTTTTTTGCAGATGCCCCAGGTTACGTTGCCGAAGCCGGCAGCGGCAATGGTCTTGCCTTTGATATCCTGTCCGTCGTCTTTCAGGACGTTTTCCAAGAAGTATACGGCGCCGTAGCCTGTTGCTTCCGGACGAATGAGGGAGCCGCCGAAGCTGAAGCCCTTGCCCGTCAATACGCCGTTTTCAAATGCGCCTTTCAAGCGGCGGTATTCGCCGAAGAGGTAGCCGATTTCACGGCCGCCAACGCCCATATCGCCGGCCGGAACGTCGATGTCGGGGCCAATGTAGCGATAGAGGCCCTGCATGAAGCTCTGGCAGAAGCGCATGATTTCTGCATCGGATTTGCCCGTCGGGTCGAAGTCTGCGCCGCCTTTTGCGCCGCCGATCGGGAGGCCCGTCAAGGCATTCTTGAAAATCTGTTCGAAGCCCAGGAATTTAATGATGCCGGGATATACGTTTTTCTGGAAGCGGAGACCGCCTTTGTACGGCCCAATTGCGCCGTTAAACTGGAAGCGGTAGCCCGTGTTCGTATGATAGTTGCCGGCATCGTCCTGCCATACGACGCGGAAGGTGAATTGTCTTTCCGGTACGACCAAGCGGTTCAGCAAGTCAAATTTTTCATATTCCGGATGCTTTTCTACAACCGGTTCCAGAGACGACAATACTTCTTCTACGGTCTGGACGAATTCCGGTTCGTTAGCATATTTCGTACGTACGCCTTCGATAACTGATTCAAGATATTTGTTCATGAAAATCACCTCATCTAAGAATTTAGTATCCCACAAATCGTCTTTCTATAACCTTATCATAGCATGTTTTTTGTCGTTTGAAAACATCGTAATATGAAAATGAGTTTCTGTTTTTGAAAATTTTAGAGTAAATTTTAAGTATTACCATTAAATATAGTAAAAATCGATTTAAAACACCACATAATTTAAACACATAGGCAAATACATTCCTAATAATTATTTGAATTATAATAAAAATGCAACTATGAAAAAGAGCTATATATATTTTGAATTAGCATAGATAATTATGGAAAAACGGCGCATTAATAATACTATATTATGACAGGCTTTGGAGTAAAAGCTTATGTGAAACTCTCTTGCTGTCTTTTATAAGGGATGAATTGTGATTTTTTGTACTTATCCCTAGCCACATGCTATAAGATAGTGTACAATAGAAAGAAATTAAGCCTATACGTTGTATACCATATCATGAAGAAAAGGGGATTTATGTCTTATGGAAACGTGTGAAAAATATTCTCCAGAATACTTGCGGTATCTGGAATTACTGTCCAAGGAATATAAAACGCAGGCCGAAACGTTTACGGAAATTATCAACTTGCAGGCTATCGTCAACTTGCCGAAGGGAACGGAACATTTTATGAGCGACCTTCATGGCGAATATGAGGCGTTTTATCACATCTTAAATAACTGTTCCGGCGTTATTCGGGAAAAGGTTGAAATGATATTTGCCAATTCCATGACGGCGGAGGAACGGGATGATTTATTGACGCTGATTTATTATCCCAAGGAAAAGCTGGATATGTTGCAGCGGGAAAAAGCGATTACAGATCAGTGGGCGAAAAAAACGCTGAGCCATCTGATTCGCCTGGTCAAGCTGCTGTCGTCGAAATATACGCGTTCTAAAGTACGTAAGGCCATGCCCAAGGTGTTCCGCTTCGTCATTGACGAACTGCTCCATGCCCAGCCGGACGAAGACAAAAACCGCCGGGCATATCACATGAAGATATTGAATACGATTTTAGAAACAGGCAGCACGCGGCAATTTATTTATGCCCTGACGGATTTGATCAAACGGCTGGCCGTAGACCACCTGCACATTATCGGCGATATTTACGACCGCGGGCCTCATGCCGACAAGATCATGGATTATCTCATGCATCATCATTCTCTCGACATCCAGTGGGGGAACCACGATATCCTGTGGATGGGTGCGGCCGCCGGCAGCGAGGCCTGCATCGCCAATGCGCTGAGAAATAATATCCGCTATCATAATATGGAAATATTGGAAAGCGGTTACGGTATCAGTCTCCGCCCTCTGGCTATTTTTGCATTAGATACCTATAAAAAGGACGACGGCATCGAGCCGATGGTAAAGGCGATTAACGTCATTTTGAGCAAGCTGGAAGGGCAAGTCATCATCCGCCATCCGGAATACAATATGGACGACCGCCTGATGTTCCACAAAATTGACTGGAAGCAGGGTACGATTACGCTGGACGGCCAGACCTACGAGCTGACGACGACGGATTTTCCGACGGTTGATCCGCAGGACCCCTACAAATTGTCGCCGGAAGAACACCGCATCATGGCGGCTATTCAGTCGGAATTCCTGGAAAGCGAACGGCTGCAGCGTCATATCCGCTTCTTATACAGTCACGGCTCGCTGTACCGCAGCTATAATCACAACCTTTTATTCCACGGCGGCGTTCCCCTCAATAAAGACGGCAGCTTTAAAGAAATTTATCTCAACGGCAAGCCGTATAAGGGAAAGGCCTTCATGGATATGGTCGATTTTATTGCCCGTCAGGCCTATGACAAGAGGGATACGAACAGTCTGGACTATATGTGGTACATGTGGTGCGGCATAGATTCCCCCGTATCGGGCCGGATTGTCAAGACCTTTGAACGGAGCTATATCGTCGATCAGTCGACGTGGAAAGAACCGCAGAACGATTATTACCACCTCAACCGGGATCGGGATGAGTGCATAAAAATCCTCCATGAATTTGGCATCGACTCTCCCCAGGGCCATATCATCAACGGCCATACGCCGGTTAAGGTCAAAAAAGGGGAAAGCCCGATTCGCGCGGAAGGGAAGGAAATCTGCATAGACGGCGGTTTCTGCAAGGCGTACCAGGGATCGACGGGCATTGCCGGCTACACCTTGATTTTCAATTCTCACGGTATCCGCATCAAAGCCCATTATCCCTTTAAGGATGTAACGCAGGTATTGATGAACAATGCCGATATCGATTCGGAATCGACGCAGGTCGAATTGGAGCCGAAGCGCGTTATGATCGGAGACACGGACAACGGCAAAAAGCTGCTGCAGATGATTGACGATTTGAAAGCGCTGCTGCATGCGTATCGCCAGGGAATTATCCTGGAACGGCCTGAGGAAAAAGAAATATAACCAGTAACAAGGGCGTAAGAGGAGACAGGCGTCAGGTCTGTTTCCTCTTTTTGCATATCGTACGTTTTTGATATAGATGTTGCATATTTTGCACATGCAGAGTATGCGGAAATGTGATGCCCTTATGATATAATATGATAACGCTGAAAACAGCGCGGTATGTGACGCTGTTTTTTGCGGATTCCATAAAAGGAGGGTCACATGAACAAAGATATTTACGAACGTATTCAAGAACAATCGCGCCAAATGATCATGCCGTTTCAACAATTCTTCAAGCAGGAAGCGTCCAGCGGCATCGTTCTTCTCACCTTTGCCGTCATGGCAATGGGTCTTGCCAATTCTCCGTGGGCAGCCGCCTATGAAGAAATCCTGCATTGGAAGCTGTCCGTCGGGATGGGGGATTTCCAACTGTCCATGTCGCTGCTTCACTGGATTAACGACGGGCTGATGGCTGTGTTTTTCTTCGTTATCGGCATGGAAATCAAGCGGGAATTTTTATTCGGCGAACTGAAATCGCCGTCGTCTACGCTTCTTCCCATTGCGGCGGCCGTTGGCGGCATGGTCATGCCGGCGCTGTTATATACGGCTTTTAACATTGGAAAGCCGACAATTTCCGGCTGGGGCGTGTCTATGGCTACAGATATTGCCTTTTCCTTAGGTGTACTGGCCTTTGCCGCTCCGCGGGCACCGCGGGCTGTCGTCGTGTTTTTGACGGCCTTGGCTATTGTCGATGACTTGGGCGGCATTTTAGTCATCGCTCTGTTTTATTCGTCCGATTTGCACGGGCCATCCCTATTGGCCGGAGCCGTCGTTTTGCTTGTGCTGTTTTGGCTGTCGCGGCGCAACGTTCAGTCGGTCCTTTTGTACCTGATAGGGGGAGGTCTGCTGTGGTATGCGTTTTTGCAGGGCGGAATTCATCCGACGATTGCCGGTGTCCTTTTGGGCTTTTCCATTCCGGCCGGAACGGAAGAAACGCACGGCAAGAGCCTGCTTAGAAAGCTGGAGCATAGGCTGACGCCGTGGTCGGCGTTTTTCGTCATGCCCGTATTTGCTTTGAGCAACGCCGGCATCGCCATAGACGGCGGCAGTGTAGGAAACTTGCTGACGCCTGTCGGCCTGGGCATTATGGCCGGGCTGTTTCTCGGCAAGCCCTTGGGTATTTTCTTATCCGTATACGGTCTGATTCGCTTTCGTATTGCAGCCTTGCCGGCCGGTGTCCGGACGACCCACTTTTTAGGAGCCGGCATGCTGGGCGGCATCGGCTTCACCATGTCCCTGTTTATCGCCGCACTGGCCTTTACGGACGGACAGGTGCTGATGACGGCCAAAACTGCCATTGTAGCCGCGTCTGTGTTGTCCGGTCTGGCGGGGACGGCTATGTTTAAATGGCTTCAGCGCGGGACGTCGTAAAACGAAGAAGGCCGCGCGAGGTTTCAGGCTTTTGTTGACGGACGCATGTCGGATGAGTATAATTAGTACGGTAAAGATACTTTTTGCATATCCATAAATATAACGGTAAAAGGAGCGGGTTCGATGAATATTATTGATGAATTGTCTTGGCGCGGCGCCGTAAATCAGATGACCGACGAAGAAGGCTTGCGCAAGCTGACGGAAGAAAAGAGCGTGTCCTTGTACTGCGGCGTAGACCCGACGGGAGACAGCATGCATATCGGCCATTTAATTCCCTTTATGATGCTGAAACGCTTTGCCTTGGCAGGTCATCATCCCTATGTCGTCATCGGCGGCGGCACAGGCGTTATCGGCGATCCGAGCGGCCGCAAGACGGAACGGCAGCTGCAGACCATTGAAAAAATCCATGAAAACGCGGAAAAATTAAAAGCCCAGTTTATTCATTTGTTCGGCGAAGGCTCGAATATTTCTTTCGTAAACAACTACGACTGGCTGAGCAAAATCGATTTGCTGAACTTCCTCCGCGATTACGGCAAGCTGTTCAGCGTCAATACGATGCTGGCGAAGGAAGTTGTCGCAAGCCGTCTGGAAGCGGGCATTTCCTTTACGGAATTTTCCTATCAGATTCTGCAGTCTATCGACTTTGAACATCTCTTCACACACAACGACGTCCAGCTTCAGATCGGCGGCGCCGACCAGTGGGGCAATATTACGGCCGGCATCGATACGATTCATAAGATGCACGGCAGCGACGCCCGCGCTTACGGCTTGACGATTCCCCTCATGCTGAAGTCGGACGGCACGAAGTTCGGCAAGACCGCCGGCGGAGCCGTATGGCTGGATCCGGAAAAGACGTCTCCTTTCGAATTCTATCAGTTCTGGCTGAATCAGGATGACGCTGACGTCGTCAAATATTTGAAATACTTCAC
Organism: Megasphaera sp. An286; assembly: GCF_002163455.1. NCBI lineage: Bacteria > Bacillati > Bacillota > Negativicutes > Veillonellales > Veillonellaceae > Megasphaera > Megasphaera sp. An286. The sequence goes on from NZ_NFIY01000025.1 coordinate 22,528, forward strand.
CTTCCTCAGTAAGGAAGAAATCGACGCCCTGGAAGAAGCCGTCAAGACGGAACCGGAAAAACGTCTGGCTCAGCGCCGTTTGGCGGAAGAAGTAACGACCTTCGTCCACAGCCCTGAAGCGCTGAAGGAAGCGCAGAATATTACGGAAGCCCTCTATCACGGCAGCATTGCCGATTTGACGGAGCACGAACTGACCCAGGCTTTTGGCAAGATGCCGACAGTCGACGTATCGAACGAAGAAAAGGACGTCGTAAACTGGCTTGTCGATTCGACGATTTACAAATCCAAGCGTCAGGCCCGCGAAGATATTACGAACGGCGCCGTGACGATCAACGGCGTAAAGGTCCAGGCTCTCGACGAAATCGTCCTGCCTCATAAAAACTCAAACGGCAAATACGTTATCGTGCGCAAGGGCAAAAAGAACTACACGCTGGCCCGTATTCAGAAATAAGAAAAAATAAATATTGACGGAAGCAGAAACGTGTGCTATAATAACTCATTGCAAAATGTTCAATTGATGATATTATGAGGTACATGGAGGAAGCGCTTCCGGTGAACAAAAATTAAGCAAGGTTCAAGTTTTATTACGGAGCCTTGCTTTTTTGTCGCTTTTGAAGATGCCTTTACGACGCGATTATATCATGGTTTACTTTTTATAAGGGGTGAAGAATCAGCATGTTCAAACCTGTACAAGTAGGGAAAAGAACTCGATACACGTATGCTAAGATTAACGAGGTCTTAAAAATGCCTCATTTGTTGGATTTGCAGAACAAATCTTATGAATGGTTCTTAGAAAAAGGGCTGAAAGATATTTTTCAAGATATTTCGCCCATCGAAGATGCATCGGGCAACTTGTCTTTATCCTTTGAAGATTTCAAACTGGGGGAACCTAAGTATGACATCCGGGAATGCAAGGAACGAGACACGACATATGCCGCGCCGCTTCGGGTTCAGATCCGTCTTGTCAATCATGAAACAGGGGAAATTAAAGACCAGGAAGTATTCATGGGGGATTTCCCGCTGATTACAGATACAGGTACATTTATTATCAATGGGGCAGAACGCGTTATCGTCAGCCAGCTCGTGCGCTCGCCGGGCGTATATTACGGCTGCGAACGCGATCCGATGGGCACCATGTTGTATAACTCTACGGTCATTCCGAACCGCGGCGCCTGGATTGAATTGGAAACGGACGTGAACGGTATCGTGTATGCCCGTATAGACCGCAACCGCAAAATCCCCGTCACGGTGCTGATCCGCGCCCTGGGCTGGTCTTCCAATGCAGAAATCCTCGACTTGTTCTTCGATGATAAGCGGCTCAAGGATACCTTTGAAAAAGATACGACGGAAAACCAGGATGAAGCCCTCGTAGAAATCTATAAAAAACTCCGCCCCGGTGAACCGCCGACAGTAGAAAGCGCCCGCAATTTGTTCGAAGGGCTGTTTTTCGACTCCCGCCGGTACGATATGGCCCGCGTCGGCCGCTATAAAGCCGGCAAAAAGCTGGGCTGGGAACGCCGGTTATTCGGCTTGACGCTCCACGAGCCGATCGTTCATCCCGAAACGGGTGAAGTGATCGTCGACGCTCATACGGAAATCGGCGCAGCTGAAGTAAACAAAATTAAAGAAAGCGGCGTATTCGCCGGCGAAGGGCTCGTAGAAGCCTTCGTAGAAAAAATTGACGGGTCTGTATATAAGATTATCTGCAATAACAGCAATCTGCCGTACGATCACCGCACGATTACCCGCGAAGATATTATCGCCAACATAGATTACCTGCTGAACCTCATGGACGGCTTCGGCACCGTCGACGACATCGACCATTTGGGCAACCGCCGCCTCCGCTGCGTCGGCGAACTGCTCCAGAACCAGTTCCGCATCGGCCTGACCCGTATGGAACGCGTCGTCCGCGAACGCATGACGATTCAGGACGCCGAAAGCATTACGCCTCAGGTCCTGATCAATATCCGTCCTGTCGTCGCAGCGATTAAAGAATTCTTCGGTTCCAGCCAGTTGTCCCAGTTCATGGACCAGACGAACCCGCTGGCTGAAATCACGCATAAACGCCGTCTCAGCGCCTTGGGCCCCGGCGGCTTGTCCCGTGAACGGGCAGGGTTTGAAGTCCGCGACGTTCATCACTCCCACTACGGCCGCATGTGCCCTGTAGAAACGCCTGAAGGTCCGAACATCGGCCTGATTTCTTCGCTGGCCTGCTTCGGCAAGGTAAATGAATTCGGCTTTATTGAAGCGCCGTACCGCCGCGTCGATAAGGAAACCCATGTCGTTACAAACGACGTTTGGTATATCACAGCAGATGAAGAAGAACAGTATATCATCGCCCAGGCTAACGAACCGCTGACCGAAGACGGTCATTTTGTACACAGCCGCGTCGCTTGCCGTCACGGCGAGGATACGCGTGAATTCCCGGCCGACCGCGTCGATTTCATGGACGTATCGCCTAAGGAAGTTGTTTCCGTCGGTACATCCATGATTCCGTTCCTGGAAAACGACGACGCCAACCGCGCGCTCATGGGCGCGAACATGCAGCGTCAGGCCGTGCCGCTCCTCCGCACGCAGGCTCCGCTCGTCGGTACGGGCATGGAATACAAGGCTGCCTGTGACTCGGGCGTATGCGTACTGGCTAAGCACGACGGCGTCGTATGCCGCGTAACTGGCGATGAAATTAAAGTAAGAACCGATTCCGGCTCTATTGATACATACCGCTTGATTAAATTCGTCCGTTCCAACCAGAGCACCTGCATTAACCAGCGTCCCTTGGTATACAAGAACGAACGCGTTACGGAAGGCCAGGTATTGGCCGACGGCATGGCTACGGACGGCGGCGAATTGGCGTTGGGCTACAACATCCTCGTAGCGTACATGCCCTGGGAAGGCTATAACTACGAAGACGCCGTTCTCCTCAGCGAAGAATTGCCGAAGAACGACTTATATACGTCTATCCATATTGAAGAATACGAATGCGATGCCCGCGATACGAAGCTGGGCTCTGAAGAAATTACCCGCGAAATTCCGAACGTCAGCGAAGACAGCACGAAAAACCTCGACGAAAACGGCATCATCATGATCGGCGCCGACGTATTCCCCGGCGACGTCCTCGTCGGTAAGGTCACGCCGAAAGGCGAAACGGAGCTGACGCCGGAAGAACGCCTCCTGCGCGCTATTTTCGGCGACAAGGAACGGGAAGTCCGCGATACGTCGCTGCGCGTGCCTCACGGCGAATCGGGCAAGGTCGTCAACGTCCGCATTTTCTCCCGCGAAAACAACGATGAACTGCCGCCGGGTGTCAACCGCCTCGTCCGCGTGTACATTGCGCAGAAGCGCAAGATTCACGAAGGCGACAAGATGGCTGGCCGTCACGGAAACAAGGGTGTCGTATCCCGCGTAATGCGCCAGGAAGACATGCCGTTCCTTCCCGACGGCACGCCTGTTCAGATCGTGCTGAATCCCTTGGGCGTACCGTCTCGAATGAACATCGGTCAGATTTTGGAAACCCACCTCGGCTGGGCTATGCACGAACTGGGCGTTCAGATCAAAAAGATGAACCCGAATTTGGAAGCAAAGCTGCGCGAAGCCGGTTACGATTTCGATACGTACGGCATGCCGCAGCCCGATAAGGCCGGCATTCACATTGCGACGCCGGTATTTGACGGCGCGCAGGCTGAAGACGTATTCGAATCCCTGCGCATCGCCGGGTTGCCGGAAGACGGCAAATCCGTCCTGTACGACGGCCGTACGGGCGAACCGATGGACCGCCGCGTAACCGTCGGTTACACGTACTTCCTCAAGCTGCATCATCTGGTCGACGATAAGATCCACGCTCGTTCGACTGGCCCGTACTCCCTGGTTACGCAGCAGCCTCTGGGCGGTAAAGCTCAGTTCGGCGGCCAGCGTTTCGGCGAAATGGAAGTTTGGGCTTTGGAAGCATACGGCGCGGCATACACGCTGCAGGAAATGCTGACAGTCAAGTCTGACGATGTCGTCGGCCGTGTCAAAGCGTATGAAAAAATTGTTAAAGGCGAAAATATTCCTGAACCGGGCGTTCCTGAATCCTTCAAGGTATTGCTTAAAGAATTGCAGGCTATCGGCTTAGATGTCCAGATTCTCAATGAAGACGGCGAAGAAGTTGTCATCAAGGAACTGGATGACGAAGACGATGTAGAACCGGAACAGACAGATGAACTCCGCCGCGTTATGGAAGGCGAAGGCATGGACAGCCCGTCGGCGCCCCTGGCTGATGAAGCCGGAGACGGCGAACCGGCAGAAGAACCGGTTGCCAACGGCGATGAAGATGATATTATGAGCGCCATGAGCCTCGACGCCGTTGCCGAAGCGGAACATCTGAACGACGATACTATTAACGAAGATGAAGACTAATAGAAGGGAGCGGTATTAGTGCTAGACGTGAACGAATTTGATTCCATGCGGATTGGACTGGCTTCTCCGGAAAAGATCCTTGAATGGTCGCACGGCGAAGTAAAGAAACCGGAAACGATCAATTACCGTACATTGAAACCGGAACGGGACGGTTTATTCTGCGAACGCATTTTCGGGCCTACGAAAGACTGGGAATGCCATTGCGGAAAATACAAACGCATTCGCTATAAAGGCGTTGTCTGCGACCGCTGCGGCGTTGAAGTAACGCGCGCGAAGGTTCGCCGCGAACGGATGGGCCATATCAAACTGGCTACGCCTGTATCTCATATTTGGTATTTTAAAGGAATTCCCAGCCGGATGGGCCTGATTCTCGACATTTCGCCCCGTTCGCTGGAAAAGGTATTGTATTTTGCCTCGTATATCGTCCTGGACCCGGGCGATACGCCGCTGACGAAGCAGCAGCTCCTGACGGAAACGGAATACCGCCAGTATCTCGATATGTACGGCGATAAATTCCGCGTCGGCATGGGCGCGGCAGCCGTTAAGGAATTACTCCAGGGACTGGACTTGGAAAAACTCAATAAAGAACTGCGCGACGAGCTGCGCGATTCTTCCGGCCAGCGCCGGGTCCGGGCGATCCGCCGCCTGGAAGTCGTCGAAGCCTTCCGCCATTCCGGCAACAAACCGGAATGGATGGTCATGGACGTGATTCCCGTCATTCCCCCGGAACTGCGCCCGATGGTACAGCTCGACGGCGGCCGCTTTGCTACGTCGGACTTAAACGACCTGTACCGCCGCGTCATTAACCGAAATAACCGCCTGAGCCGGCTGCTGGAATTAGGCGCTCCCGATATCATTGTCCGCAATGAAAAGCGCATGCTTCAGGAAGCTGTCGACGCCCTGATCGACAACGGCCGCCGCGGCCGCCCTGTCACCGGGCCGGGCAACCGTCCTCTTAAATCCTTGTCGGATATGCTCAAGGGGAAACAAGGCCGCTTCCGTCAGAATCTGTTAGGTAAGCGTGTCGACTATTCCGGCCGTTCCGTTATCGTCGTCGGACCAGAGCTGAAAATGCATCAGTGTGGTCTGCCGAAAGAAATGGCTTTGGAATTGTTCAAGCCCTTCGTCATGAAAAAGCTCGTAGAAAAAGGTATTGCTACGAACATTAAAAACGCTAAGAAAAAGGTTGAACGCGTCAGCCCGGAAGTGTGGGACGTGCTGGAAGACGTTATTCAGGAACATCCGGTACTCTTGAACCGCGCCCCGACGCTGCACCGTTTAGGTATTCAGGCCTTCGAACCGATTCTTTGGGAAGGCCGGGCCATTAAGCTGCATCCTCTGGTCTGCACCGCCTTCAACGCCGACTTCGACGGCGACCAGATGGCCTGCCATCTGCCCTTGTCCGTAGAAGCCCAGGCTGAAGCGAGAACGCTCATGCTTTCGGCACACAACATTTTGGCGCCGAAGGACGGCAAGCCTGTTGCCGTACCGACGCAGGATATGGTGCTTGGTGCTTATTACCTGACCCTTGTTAAACCGGGAGCCTTGGGCGAAGGCAAGATGTTCTCTAATTACGATGAAGTCATGCTGGCGTATGATGCCAAGGCTATCGATATCGAAGCGGTCATCAAGGTCCGCATTCCCGGCCACGGTATTATCGAAACGACGGCGGGCAAGCTGCTGTACAACTATCAGGTGTACGAACCACTCCGCTTGTATCATACGGACAAGGTCATGGTATTTACCAATCCCGAAGATACGAAGTTTGCCTATGAAAACGGCATCATCGATTCGACGCATCTCGTAAAGATTAAAGATGAAAACGGCCATATTTTAGACTATGGTTTCTCCCAGCTGAAGGAAGCCTTCGGCGTAGACCTCTTGGCAATTCGTCCGCTGCCGGCTAATAAGGTAGATAAAGAAGCGGTAGCCGCCTTCAAAGAAGGAAAAGAATTTGTCGACGTCAACTGCCTTGGCGTACTGATGAATAAGAAGGAAATCGGCAAGCTTGTCGACGCCTGCTTCCATCTCGTAGGCAATACGAAGACAGCGGCCCTCCTTGACCGTATCAAGGCTATCGGCTATCATTACGCGCGGCAGGCCGGCATGTCCATCGCTATTTCGGACATTCAGATTCCTGCTGAAAAATGGGATATTCTCAACGAAGCCGATAAGAAGGTTCAAAATGTTACGAAAATGTACCTCCGCGGCTTGATTACTGAAGACGAACGGTACCGCAAGACCTGCTCCATTTGGGAAAAGGCGACGGACGATGTGACGGAAGCCATGATGGATAACATGGACCCGTTCAACTCCATCTTTATGATGGCTGACTCCGGCGCCCGCGGCAACAAGCAGCAGATTCGTCAGGTTGCCGGCATGCGCGGCTTGATGGCTGACCCGTCCGGCCGTATCATCGACTTGCCGATCAAGGCGAACTTCCGCGAAGGCCTGTCCGTATTGGATTACTTTACGTCGAGCCACGGCGCCCGTAAGGGTTTGGCCGACACGGCTCTGCGTACGGCTGACTCGGGCTACCTGACCCGTCGTCTCGTCGACGTATCGCAGGACGTCATCGTTCGCGAAGACGACTGCGACGTATTCGGCATCGACCTCGTCCGCGAACGGGCCCGTTTGGCCAGCTCGTGCCGTCAGGCTGTCAACCTCCTGCGGGAAAAACTGATTGGCCGCGTCTTGGCGAAACCGGCGATCGATCCGGAAACTGCAGACGTCGTGTTCGAAGAAGGCCATTTGCTGACGACAGACGATATGGATACGGTTATCGAGCACAAGCTGCCGAAGCTGTATCTCCAGGGCAGCCAGATGGATATAAACGATGATATGAACCATACGAACTTAGTTGAAGTCGTTACGCTGGGAGCTCCGGAAGAAGGCTTCCGCGCGGCGCTTCGCAAGTCTATGGTCGATAATATGCTTGGCAAAACCGTTGAAACGGCAGTGATTGATTCCAACGGCATGGAAATCTGCCCGGCTGGCACGGCACTGACAGAAGATGCTATCGAACGCATCCTTTCCAGCGACGTAACGGAAGTAAAAGTACGCAATAACGATATCCGCGGCGTAGAAGTTACGGCTATCGTCGAAGGCGACGGCGTCATTGAACCGCTGGAAGAACGAATCGAAGGCCGTACGGCGGCGGAAGCCTTGGTCAACCCGAATACGGGCGAAGTCATCGTTCCGATTAATGAAGAAATCATGGCCGACCAGGCGAAAGAAATCGCTAAATATTACGATAAGGTCCGGATTCGTTCCGTCCTTACCTGCCACAGCCGTTACGGTGTCTGCGCTAAGTGCTACGGCCGCGACCTGGGCACGGGCAGCAAGGTAAATGTCGGCGAATCGGTCGGCACTATCGCGGCCCAGTCCATCGGCGAACCGGGCACGCAGCTGACGATGCGTACGTTCCACACAGGCGGCGTTGCGTCGGCAGGGGATATTACCCAGGGTCTTCCCCGTGTCGAAGAATTGTTTGAAGCCCGTAAGCCGAAGGGCAACGCTATCGTCACGGAAATCGACGGCGTCGTTTCCATTACGGAAAAAGAAGACCACCATGACATCAATATCGTTCACGTCGTAAATAAAGACGGCGAAGAACGCAGCTACACCATCCCGTACGGAGCTCACTTAGTCGTTCATGAAGGCGACGTCATCACGAAGGGCAGCCGTATTACGTCGGGTTCCATCAATCCTCACGACATCCTTCGCATTCTGGGTGTAGAAGCTACGCAGCGCTACCTCGTATACGAAGTGCAGAAGGTATATAAATCCCAGGGCGTTGGTATCAACGACAAACACATCGAAGTTATCGTGCGTCAGATGCTCCGCAAGATGAAGATTGAAGACGCCGGTGACGCCGATATGCTGCCGGGCGATTACGTCGACGTCAATATTTTCGAAGACACGAACCGCCGTATTCAGGCTGCAGGCGGCAAGCCGGCCATCGGCAAGCCGATGCTGCTCGGTATTACGAAAGCCGCGTTGGCGACGGAATCGTTCTTGTCGGCTGCGTCGTTCCAGGAAACGACCCGCGTATTGACGGATGCGGCTATCAAGGGCAAGATTGATCCCTTGCTCGGCTTGAAGGAAAACGTTATTATCGGCAAGCTGATTCCCGCCGGCACCGGCATGAGCCGGTACCGCAAGGTAAAGGTTGTCAAAACCGTACCGTCCATATCGTATGAAGATGAAGACGGCTCCGTCGTAGACTGCGACGACGTAACGGCGACAGCTCCCGAAGCGGGCCATTAAGCTCTGACGTTATAGCACTGTACAGAGACCTCTCGTAAGAGAGGTCTCTGTTTTTTACCTTGTAAGATACACCCGGATGAGTGTAATAAAAAATGTCTTAGTTACGCAGTTTTTACGAAAAACACATTGACATTCCTATGGGGGAATGCTACAATGTCTAAGTGTCGCGGCGAAGGTGCTGCGCGCAATTTGCAAGATGTAAGGAGTGATGTTTCGTGAGCTTGGAACTGGCGGGCAATGTCCGCAAGACCGTAGGGGCAAAGCAAACGCTTAAAGCAATGAAACGAAACGAAGTCACCCAGCTGTATGTTGCTAACGACTGTGACGAACAGGTCGTCGCGCCGCTTCTCGCGTATGCGGAGGAGGCAGGCATCGCCGTCGACCGTTCCAATACGATGGCAGAGCTCGGCATAGCCTGCCGCATTAAAGTCAAGGCAGCGGCCGTTGGAGTGTTGAAGTAACTTTGGTAATATCATCGTCAGATATTTTTCTGATGATGATTACATTATAAATCTAATTGTTTGGAGAGGAGGTGCCCACATGCCAACAATCAGCCAATTAGTTCGTAAGGGTCGTCAGGATTCTGTAACGAAATCCACGGCGCCGGCTTTGAAAAACTGCCCGCAGAAACGCGGCGTCTGCACTCGTGTATACACGGCTACGCCGAAAAAACCTAACTCTGCTCTGCGTAAAGTTGCCCGTGTTCGCTTGACGAACTCCATCGAAGTAACAGCTTATATTCCTGGCATTGGTCACAATTTACAGGAACACAGTGTAGTATTAATCAGAGGCGGTCGTGTTAAAGACCTTCCTGGTGTACGTTATCACATCATCCGCGGTGCCTTGGATACGGCTGGCGTTGCAAACCGTCAGCAGTCCCGTTCTAAATACGGCGCTAAAAAGGGTAAATAATCGTATTGCCTGATCAGATGAACCGATAACCTGCATATTACAAAGGAGGAATTAGACATGCCAAGAAAAGGCCCTGTGCCGAAGCGCGATGTGCTGCCGGATCCGGTGTACCATTCTAAATTGGTAACGCGCTTCATCAACAAAGTTATGTTGGACGGTAAAAAAGGCGTCGCTGAATCTATCGTATACGACGCATTCGATATCATCCGTTCTAAGATGAATAAAGATCCCTTAGAAGTTTTTGAACAGGCTCTCAACAATGTAATGCCTGTTTTGGAAGTTCGCGCTCGCCGTGTAGGCGGTGCCAACTACCAGGTTCCCGTTGAAGTGCGCGCTGACCGCCGCCTGTCCCTCGGCATCCGCTGGACTGTCGGCTACGCTCGTAAACGTGGCGAACGTACGATGAAAGAAAAGCTTGCCGCTGAATTGATGGACGCTTTCAACAATACTGGCGCAGCTATCAAAAAGAAAGAAGATACCCACAAGATGGCAGAAGCCAACAAGGCCTTTGCTCATTATCGCTGGTAATTATTTAAGTTTTTTATTTGAGGAGTGGAAAAAATCGTGGCAAGAGAATTTCCCTTGGAAAAAACGAGAAATATTGGTATCATGGCCCACATCGATGCCGGTAAAACCACGACGACAGAACGTATCCTTTTCTACACCGGCCGCGTTCATAAAATCGGCGAAGTTCACGACGGCGCCGCAACGATGGACTGGATGGCGCAGGAACAGGAACGCGGCATTACGATCACTTCCGCTGCAACGACGGCTCATTGGAAAGGTCATCGTATCAACATCATCGATACCCCGGGGCACGTTGACTTTACAGTTGAAGTTGAACGTTCTCTTCGCGTTTTGGACGGCTCTGTTGCCGTATTTTCGGCTAAAGGCGGCGTAGAACCGCAGTCTGAAACGGTATGGCGTCAGGCTGAACACTACCATGTTCCCCGTATCGCTTTCATCAATAAGATGGATACGACGGGCGCTGATTTCCTGAACTGCGTTCAGATGATGAAGGACCGCCTCCAGGCTAACGCCGTAGCGATCCAGCTGCCGATTGGCTCTGAAGCGACGTTCAGCGGCATCATCGACCTCGTTACGATGAAAGCTGAAGTATATGACGATGCTCTCGGCAAGGAAATCGAAGTCGTTGATATTCCGGACGACATGAAAGACGAAGCTGAAGAATATCATCAGATTATGCTTGAAGCCGTCTGCGAAACGGACGATGAGCTCATGATGAAATACCTCGACGGTGAAGAAATCTCCATCGACGAAATCAAGGCAGCTATCCGCAACGCCGTTGTAAGCAACAAGATGTTCCCCGTACTTTGCGGCTCTGCTTACAAGAATAAGGGTATTCAGATGCTCCTCGACGCCGTTGTCGACTATATGCCGTCTCCGCTCGATATTCCGCCTGTTGCCGGTGTAAATCCCGATACAGGTGAAGACGACAGCCGCAAAGCTGACGACAAAGAACCGTTCTCTGCCTTGGCCTTTAAGATCATGGCTGACCCCTTTGTCGGTAAATTAGCTTTCTTCCGTATTTATTCTGGTACGCTTCAGTCCGGCACGTACGTGTTCAACTCCACGAAAGGCAAGAAAGAACGCGTAGGCCGTATCCTGCGTATGCACGCAAACCATCGCGAAGAAGTACAGGAAGCATACTGCGGCGATATCGGCGCTATCGTCGGCTTGAAAGATACGACGACAGGCGATACGCTGTGCGATGAAAAACACCCCATCATCCTTGAAAAGATGGAATTCCCTGAACCGGTTATTTCTGTTGCCGTAGAACCGAAGACCAAGGCTGACCAGGAAAAAATGGGTATTGCATTGGCTCGCTTGGCTGAAGAAGATCCGACCTTCAAGGTTAAGACCGATGCCGAAACAGGTCAGACGATCATTTCCGGCATGGGCGAACTCCACTTGGATATTATCGTCGACCGTATGGCTCGTGAATTCAAGGTAGACTGCAACGTCGGCAAGCCGCAGGTTGCTTACCGCGAAACGATTCGCAAGAGCGTCAAGCAGGAAGGCCGTTTCGTTCGTCAGTCCGGCGGCCGCGGTCAGTACGGCGACTGCTGGCTTGAACTTATCCCGCAGGAAGCCGGCGCAGGCTTTGAATTTGAAAACAAAGTTGTCGGCGGCGCAATTCCGAAAGAATATATCGGCTCTGTCGAAGCCGGCGTAAAAGAAGCTATGGAAACGGGCGTTTTGGCTGGTTTCCCCATGGTCGATATCAAGGTTATCGTATTCGACGGCTCCTATCATGATGTCGACTCTTCGGAAATGGCATTTAAGATTGCCGGCTCCATGGGCTTTAAAGAAGGCGCAAAGAAAGCCGATCCTGTTCTTCTCGAACCGTATGTTAAAGTCGAAGTCGTCGTCCCTGAAGAATACATGGGCGATGTCATCGGCGACTTGAACTCTCGTCGCGGCCGCGTTGACGGCATGGAAATGCGCGGCGGCGCTGAACATATCAACGGTTTCGTACCCTTGGCTGAAATGTTTGGCTATGCAACGGATTTGCGTTCTAAGACGCAGGGACGTGGCGTTTATACGATGACTTTCGATCACTACGAAGAAGTTCCTAAGAACGTAGCTGAAAAAGTCATTAATGACAAAGGCTAATATTTTAATTACATTGGAGGAACTGCAAAATGGCAAAAGAACATTACGAAAGAACCAAACCCCATGTTAACATCGGCACGATTGGTCACGTTGACCATGGCAAAACGACGTTGACGGCTGCTATTACGAAAGTATTGTCCGAAAAAGGCTATGCTAAATTCGAAGACTATGCTGATATCGATAAGGCTCCGGAAGAACGCGAACGCGGCATTACGATCAATACGGCTCACGTTGAATATGAAACGGACAACCGTCACTATGCTCACGTTGACTGCCCGGGCCACGCCGACTATGTTAAGAACATGATCACCGGCGCTGCTCAGATGGACGGCGCGATCCTCGTCGTAAGCGCAGCTGACG
>NZ_NFIY01000026.1:0-22141 GCF_002163455.1 Megasphaera sp. An286
TGATTGCTCCTTTGTTGATGATTTCTCGCAAAACCATTTTAACATGAAGCTTCACTATGGATTTTTGTTTTTTTGATTACCTGTTCAAATTCATTTTACAATTAACCCTATTTTGAGAAGATATTGGCTGAGCTGTATACTGAAATTATGGAATATGAAGGGGACGGGCAGCATCATGAGAAGACGGCCAATTCTGATTTCATATTAGGCTATTATTATCAGCAGCAGCAATTTTATAAGAAAAAAGACGAAGGGGCCGACGCGCGGCGGCAAGAAGGAGGAACGGCGGTATGAGCAGCTTGACGAAGAAAATAGATTTTGTGTTGTTTGTATCGGTACGGCAGGCAAATCCTAACGGTGATCCCTTATTGGGAAACATGCCTCGTACCGATTATGAAGGCTATGGGGAAATATCCGATGTCTGCATCAAGCGAAAAATACGCAACAGGCTGCAGGACATGGGACATGAAATTTTCGTACAGGCCAACGACCGGATAGATGATACCTGCAAGTCATTAGAAGAACGGTATAAGGCTCATTTTACATCAAAGCAGGGCGATGAAGAAGTCGCCGCGGCGGCATGCCAACGGTGGATCGATGTGCGGAGCTTCGGCCAGGTCATGACCTTCCAAAAAAATCAGTCGTTGGGTATCCGGGGTCCCGTGTCGGTCAGCCTGGGCAAAAGCCTGTCGCCTGTCGATGTGATTACCATGCAGATTACGAGAAGCACAAACGGTAAGGCTTCGGAAAATGGAAAGCGGTCGGCCGATACGATGGGAACGAAGCATTTTGTGGATTTCGGCGTATATAAGATTACAGGAAGCATGAACTGTTATTTTGCGCAGCGGACAGGCTTTTCCGACGAGGACGCCCAGCTGATTCGGCAGGCTCTGTTGTCCTTGTTTGAAAATGATATGTCGTCAGCTCGTCCCGAAGGCAGCATGACCGTAGAGAAATTGTATTGGTTTGTTCATCCCAATGCCTTAGGGATTGCCTCGTCGGCGAAGATTCATCAACTCGTGCAGGCGCAGGCTCCGGCCGATGAAAAAGTCCATGATTTCTCTGATTACGCCGTGTCTGTAGATGAAGACCGGTTCAACCTGTATCGGCAAAAGGGTCTGACATTAGAAATTGAAGACGGTATATGATGAAAAACGTAGGACAACGAAACGAAACTGAATATTTGCAGCTTGCCGGCCTGCAGCATTTTTCTTTCTGCCGCCGGCAATGGGCCCTCATCCACATTGAGCAGCAATGGGCGGAAAACTACTTTACCGTCGACGGAGCGATTAAGCATACATTGGTAGATGAAGGGCTGAGCGATGAAAAGATGGGCAAGAAGCGCGTGCTGCGCTCCTTGCCTGTCGTATCTCACGAGTTGGGAATACAAGGCGTGTGCGACGCTGTAGAACTGATAGAAGACGAGGGCGGAGCTTACTTCAGCAAATACGATGCCCGCTTTATCGTATACCCCGTGGAATACAAGCGCGGGAAGCCGAAGACGATAGAAAGCGACATACTGCAGCTTACGGCTCAGGCTATGTGCCTGGAAGAAATGATGGAAGTCCGCGTCTCCCAAGGTGCGGTATTTTACTTTGAAACGCGCCGGCGGGAGAAAGTCGAATTTACGGACGAGCTGCGGGCAACGGTCAGGAATATGGCTGCCGAAATGAATAAGTACTACCGGCAGGGCTATACGCCGAAGGTGCGGAAAAGCGCAAAGTGCCGGGCTTGTTCGCTGCAGGATATCTGCCTTCCGGGACTGCAGAAATTAGAATCGGCCCGATCGTACGTAGAGAGGATGTTGGGAGAATGAGAAAGCTACTAAATACATTGTACATCACGAAGCCCGACGTGTATTTAGCGACGCAGGGAGCGAATATAGTCGTCCGGGAACAGCAGAAGACATTAGCCCGCTATCCCCTCCATAATTTGCAGGACATCGTACTGTTTACGTATTTGGGGATGAGCCCGCAGCTTATGGAACGATGCATGGAGTATGGAATCGGCATTGCCTACATGTCGCCGCAGGGACGCCTTATGGCTCGGATTCAGGGAAGCAGCAAGGGAAATATCCTGCTGCGGCGGACGCAGTACCGCGTAGCCGATGATCCGGCCCAATCATTGGATATTGTCCGCAACATCATTGCGGCTAAAGTATATAACGAAAAATGGGTTATGGAACGATATATTCGGCAGTATGAGCACCGGCTGGACGGCAGGCGTCTGCAAGATTGTTCCCAGCAGCTGACGGATATGCTGGAAAAGGTTCGGGGCGCGTCTGCTTTGGATACGCTGAGAGGCTTTGAAGGCAGCGCGCAGGCTTTGTATTTTTCCTGTTTTGACGACATGATTTTAAATCAGAAAGACGATTTTACCTTTGGCATACGCTCGCGCCGGCCGCCATTGAACCGCGTCAATGCCCTTTTGTCCTTTATGTATGCCGTATTGGCCAACGACGTAGCCAGTGCGTTGGAGACGGTTGGCCTGGATGCTTATGCTGGATTTATGCACGTCGACCGACCGGGCCGCGTTTCGCTGGCTCTGGATGTGATGGAAGAATTGCGGGCTCCCATTGCGGACCGCTTTGTCCTGTCCCTGATCAATAAAAAGGTCGTCGATGCTGGGGACTTCGACGCCGAGAGCAACGGGGCGGTCATGTTAAACGAATCGGGGCGCAAGAAAGTGATTGCCAAATGGCAGGAACGAAAAAAAGAAGAATTGACTCATCCCTATATAAAGGAAAAGATTTCCTGGGGATTAGTTCCGTTCCTGCAGGCGTCGTTATTAGCCCGGTTTTTGCGGAACGATTTGGACGCCTATCCGCCCTTTCTTTGGAAATAACAGGAATTGAGGTGGCAGACGAAATGTATATTCTAGTTTCGTACGATATCAGTACGAATTCAGCGGCAGGAAAACGCCGCCTGCGGACGGCTGCTAAGATATGTTTAAACTATGGGCAGCGCGTTCAAAACTCTGTATTTGAATGCGAAGTAGACGAAGGACAATATTTGCAGCTGAAACACCAATTACATGAGGTGATTGACGAATCTGTCGATAATTTGCGTTTCTATCGCCTCGGGAAACACTATAAAAAGACCGTAGAATCCATTGGCGTCGACAAAGGATATGACTTAGAAGGCCCGTTGATTCTGTAGCGGCTTTCCGGCAATGGAAATAGGCTGTGCGAATCATAAGCATCGGATATATACCAGGGAGATTCGCACTCAAAAGAGCAATAGTTTGTCGAAATAGACAGCGATTTTCAGCAAATCAGCTGAATAGAGTTGTATAGGATTCTATATATGCTACGTTTCGGAGTAAGAGATACCAAATGTAGCTGTCACCCTCAGTGCGAGGGTGTGGATTGAAATTGTTCGCTCCCCATGACGGGCGCACTGGGCTGCAGTCACCCTCAGTGCGAGGGTGTGGATTGAAATTCTCATCATGCTTGTATTAATATTGTATGGTGTGTGTCACCCTCAGTGCGAGGGTGTGGATTGAAATTTCCATGTTTCCCCAGACATGAGCTGGCACACGGTGTCACCCTCAGTGCGAGGGTGTGGATTGAAATATCCCTGTTGATGATATGGACATAGAATCTGTCTGTCACCCTCAGTGCGAGGGTGTGGATTGAAATCTCTGCCGTGACTCTCTCCGCATTGCGCTGTACGAGTCACCCTCAGTGCGAGGGTGTGGATTGAAATGTCTACAAACATTTCAAACGCTCGTTTATATAAAGTCACCCTCAGTGCGAGGGTGTGGATTGAAATAATTCGTCGCTTTGGCAAGTGATATAGATAATCCGTCACCCTCAGTGCGAGGGTGTGGATTGAAATCAAATTAGATTGTCAAAAACATCCTCAGGATGCGCGTCACCCTCAGTGCGAGGGTGTGGATTGAAATCAAATATCCGGCATAGTGTATCAGCTCTTTGTATGTCACCCTCAGTGCGAGGGTGTGGATTGAAATCTTTTTGCATCAAGAAAAGCTGAGGAAGCTGAAAGTCACCCTCAGTGCGAGGGTGTGGATTGAAATCGAGCAAAATAGGGAAGTACCTCGGACAGAAGATGTCACCCTCAGTGCGAGGGTGTGGATTGAAATTTCTTCGCTGTCTGTATCTTGCTTAATAACGACGGTCACCCTCAGTGCGAGGGTGTGGATTGAAATTTTGGCCGCGAGATAGTCGTCAATGGCCGCGATGGTCACCCTCAGTGCGAGGGTGTGGATTGAAATCTGCGATCGTAGCTTGATAAGCAGCCGCGCCCGGGTCACCCTCAGTGCGAGGGTGTGGATTGAAATTATTACAGATAAGCCTTCGTTTGCTATGAAGAAGTCACCCTCAGTGCGAGGGTGTGGATTGAAATTTATTCATGTGCTGTCACCTCTCTTTTACAATACGTCACCCTCAGTGCGAGGGTGTGGATTGAAATGTCCATACACTGCAGGCCGCCAGCCAGGCAGTACAGTCACCCTCAGTGCGAGGGTGTGGATTGAAATCGCATCCGCAGCAGCCCCCACCACCATAATGTATAGTCACCCTCAGTGCGAGGGTGTGGATTGAAATGTGAATTTGCTGCCGCTCCATTGCACATCGGAACCGTCACCCTCAGTGCGAGGGTGTGGATTGAAATCCTGCTTGTCATACTTCAAGCCATCGTCGGTGCCGTCACCCTCA
Source organism: Megasphaera sp. An286 (assembly GCF_002163455.1). NCBI lineage: Bacteria > Bacillati > Bacillota > Negativicutes > Veillonellales > Veillonellaceae > Megasphaera > Megasphaera sp. An286. The sequence goes on from NZ_NFIY01000026.1 coordinate 4,679, forward strand.
GTGCGAGGGTGTGGATTGAAATATCATCCAGCGATGTATGTTTCCGAACAGACTTGCGTCACCCTCAGTGCGAGGGTGTGGATTGAAATTACACGGAGCAGGTGAGTTTTTCGGGTCAACACGTGTCACCCTCAGTGCGAGGGTGTGGATTGAAATCTCGCCGAGCTGGTCAAGCGTGTGGGAAAGGATGTGTCACCCTCAGTGCGAGGGTGTGGATTGAAATCATAATGTTGTCATCATCTTCTTCATTATTCCTCACGTCACCCTCAGTGCGAGGGTGTGGATTGAAATCCAGATTTAACACCTGTTGTCCTTGTTGGCGGCCGGTCACCCTCAGTGCGAGGGTGTGGATTGAAATCTGCTGCGTGGTTACGAGAAAAAAAGAAAGATACGGTCACCCTCAGTGCGAGGGTGTGGATTGAAATAACTCGCTCGGCTGCACTCCGCATCTTCTGCGTCCGTCACCCTCAGTGCGAGGGTGTGGATTGAAATTGCATCAGCAAAATAGGTTCGATGATGCAGCCATGTCACCCTCAGTGCGAGGGTGTGGATTGAAATTACCTCCCGGCCGAGCCGTGACTCTACCCAGTTCGTCACCCTCAGTGCGAGGGTGTGGATTGAAATAACGAGACGCTAGAGACAACGAAGGTATTTGCGTTGTCACCCTCAGTGCGAGGGTGTGGATTGAAATGGCGATTTGGGCAATACCCTGATGCCCGTCAGCGGTCACCCTCAGTGCGAGGGTGTGGATTGAAATTGCAACTTTTGAAAATACCCCGCTTATTGTCCCCGTCACCCTCAGTGCGAGGGTGTGGATTGAAATTTTTTCGGACCCACAGTTATGGAAGTAGCTTGGGAGTCACCCTCTGCGTGAGGGTGTGGATTGAAATCACTCGTATAGCGTGCCGCGGCTTATGCCAATTCTGTCACCCTCTGCGTGAGGATGTGGATTGAAAACTTCATATTATATTTTTTTGATAAAATTACGGTAATAAAAAAATCGTAATTTCTGTTATCTGCTATCTTTTATGGGGCTAACATTTTCCAGTATAACTGTCAAAATTGATATAAATTAATTGAATATCAGATATATCTGTGTTATTATGATTTTATTGCTGGAGGGGAGGGAAAAGACATGATTAAGCGGGAAGCGTACATGAGCCGTATTCGGCCGTTTATCGGAAACGATTTGGTCAAAGTACTAACGGGTATTCGGCGCTGTGGAAAGTCTGTTATGCTGGAACTGATTCAGGAGGAGATAATGGCGTCTGGTGTAGATCCTTCTCAGTTTATATCTATTAACTTTGAAAATATGAGCAATGCCAGTCTTTGTACTGCTCAGGCCCTTCATGATGAAATCATCTGCAGGGCGGCGCAGATTTCAGGAAAGGTGTATCTCTTTTTTGATGAAATCCAAGAGGTACAGGATTGGGAAACATGTATCAATTCCTTCCGAGTGGAGTTGGACTGCGATATTTATATTACAGGCTCTAATGCCAAGCTGCTTTCCGGCGAGCTGGCTACATATTTAGCCGGGCGCTATGTGGAGTTCGTCATCTATCCCTTTTCGTTTGATGAATTCATTCAGCTGTACCGTACTATTTTCCCGGAAGCAGATGTCAGGACGTGTTTCAATCGTTATCTCACTGCTGGAGGAATGCCGTATTTAGCCAACCTGCGATATGAAGAAACTGCTTGCCGTCAGTACTTGCAGGATTTGTTTAACTCTGTAGAGCTTAAAGATATTGTTCAACGCAATAAAGTTCGCGACGTAGATATGCTGGAGAGGATTATTGCCTATGTGACGGCCAACATCGGCACTACCTTTTCATCTACAGCTATTTCTAAGTATTTGAAGAGCGAAGGGCGGTCCGTATCGCCGGAAACGGTTTTAGGATATTTGAAAGCCTGTACTGACGCCTTTTTGTTCTATCAAGTGAAGCGGCAGGATCTCCGGGGGAAGAAAATTCTTACGGTGAACGAGAAATACTATGTGGCCGACCATGGTGTGCGGGAGGCCGTGTTTGGCGGCAATCAGCGAGATATTAATTTGGTATTGGAAAATATTGTCTATTTGGAGCTGCTGCGCCGCGGGTATGTTGTAACCGTAGGTAAAGTTGGCGATAAAGAAATTGATTTTATCTGTGAATCGCAAGGTAATCGGCTGTATATCCAGGTCGCCTACTTGTTGGCGTCAGAGGAAACGATTCAACGAGAATTTGGCGTTTATGAGCGAGTTCGGGACAATTACCCTAAGTACGTTCTTACGCTGGATGAGTTTGACATGAGCCGGGACGGCATCAAGCATCGAAATATTCGCGATTTCCTGCTGGAAAAAGAGTGGAGATAGACGTTGTCCGAGCTATCTGTTTACTGGATTAGATTTTCCCTTTTATGTTCCCTTAGGGATATGGTATCGGAAACAATCCTCGGAAAATCGCATAATTCAGTTAGTGAATACGATTATATACTTTAATACATGGGTAAGTGCGAATTGCAAGTATCGGATATATCGTGGAGAGATTCGCACTCAAACAAGTAATATGTTGTCAAAATAGACAGCGATTTTCAGCAAATCATCTGGATAAAGTTGCATCAAGTTCTATATATGCTGTATTTCGGAATAAGATATACCAAATGCAGCAGTCATCCTCCGTGTGAGGATGTGGATTGAAATGCCGGGGCCGAATCAGCGCGACGAGAGCATAGAAGGTCATCCTCCGTGTGAGGATGTGGATTGAAATGACAGCGTATTTTCAGATTTTGTCTCGATGGTGGTCATCCTCCGTGTGAGGATGTGGATTGAAATGGACAATCCAATGTTTACAGATGATTGCCCCTGCCGTCATCCTCCGTGTGAGGATGTGGATTGAAATCTGTCGTGCAGGATGCAGCACAGCAGCTTGTCGCGTCATCCTCCGTGTGAGGATGTGGATTGAAATGTCTAAGGCGCGACGGTTCAGGTCGTCAAACAAAGTCATCCTCCGTGTGAGGATGTGGATTGAAATAACATGGCTTCAAATTCCTGCATTTTTTGCTCCAGTCATCCTCCGTGTGAGGATGTGGATTGAAATGTAACAGCCGGGAGATGAAGAAAGCGGCACTGGCGTCATCCTCCGTGTGAGGATGTGGATTGAAATCCTAAGCTGTGCAACATAGCGTCGGTGCGGAAGACGTCATCCTCCGTGTGAGGATGTGGATTGAAATCTATATCCATACCGGCGAAAAAGGCGGGCCGCTTCGTCATCCTCCGTGTGAGGATGTGGATTGAAATCTATTCTCGGCTCAGTTGTTGCCGGAATCCCAGTAGTCATCCTCCGTGTGAGGATGTGGATTGAAATATTACGACCTTGAAATATAACCGCAAATTAAAGCGGTCATCCTCCGTGTGAGGATGTGGATTGAAATCCAGTAAAAGGATGGGACACATATAATATTTTCATGTCATCCTCCGTGTGAGGATGTGGATTGAAATAGCCCATGCAGCAATGGCTGATTACGCATTTTTGCGTCATCCTCCGTGTGAGGATGTGGATTGAAATGGGATGAGGCCTGTTGTGTTCTTTGCTGGTTCATGTCATCCTCCGTGTGAGGATGTGGATTGAAATCTCACCCCCTGCTTGCCTTGATAATCTTTGTCGGGTCATCCTCCGTGTGAGGATGTGGATTGAAATAATCAGGACTACGCAGGTATTGTTCCCCGGAACCGTCATCCTCCGTGTGAGGATGTGGATTGAAATGCCCTCGTCTGTAGCCGCGACGACAATATCGCCAGTCATCCTCCGTGTGAGGATGTGGATTGAAATCAACGTGATCGTGACCGTCTTAATACTTGGAGTAAGTCATCCTCCGTGTGAGGATGTGGATTGAAATACGGCCTGGCGCTGCCAGTCGTCCAATCTCGCATACGTCATCCTCCGTGTGAGGATGTGGATTGAAATGCTCTTGTAATTGAAGTCTTTTGCAACACATATCAGGTCATCCTCCGTGTGAGGATGTGGATTGAAATTGCGCCATATGCATGCTCTCAAACGAGGCGCCGGCGTCACCCTCTGCGTGAGGGTGTGGATTGAAATTTCATGAGGTCGTCGATGCAAAAATCGCTGCACCGGTCACCCTCCACGTGAGGGTGTGGATTGAAATCAGCTAACTGCAGTAGCAATATCCGTTTTCGACGTGTCGCCCTCCGTGCGAAGACTGTTCCTGTATTTTTTGTATGTACCATGACTGCGGCTATAATATGCCCTTATATACTTATTATGTAATAAGGGCATATATACTATTGGGTCAGGAAAATATTTCCTGTATAAATACAAAAAAAGCCTATGGTAATAAGAGAAAGTATGGTATTATTAAAATCATACAAATGTATTTATAGGAGGGATTTTTTATGGAATTGCTTAGGAATTGGAAGGTGCACCTATTTGCGTTCATTATCATCATTATTGCTGAACTGATAGGCGTTCATTCTTTCGGTCTCGTCGTATTTTTACCGCTGCTGTATGCACTGGTAATGGGCGGCATCCTCAGTTATCCGTCTCTTGGAGTCATGAATGAAAAAATGATGGATGTAGCCGGCAAGGTCATGCCGATTGCCATGCTGGTGCTGATCGTAAAGATCGGTCTCGGCATCGGGCCGAACCTGCACATGCTGCTGAATTCCGGCTGGGCATTGATCATGCAGGAATTAGGTCACTTCTTCGGCACGATTGTCTTCGGTCTTCCCATGGCCCTGGCCTTAAAGATGGGCCGCGAAGCTATCGGCGCCTGCTATTCTATTGACCGCGAACCGAACGTAGCGATTATTGCTGAAAAATACGGTATCTTTTCTCCTGAAGGCCGCGGCGTTATGGGCATGTACATCTGCGGCACCTTGTTCGGCGCGCTGTGGATTTCTATTCTGAGCGGCATTATCGCCCGGACGGGATTTTTCCATCCCTATGCCCTGGCGATGGGCGGCGGCATCGGCAGCGCCAGCATGATGGCCGCGTCTATCGGCTCTCTGGTCGCCGTATTCCCGGAAGAAGCGCAGCGCATCCAGGCCTATGCCGGCGCGGCAAACCTCATGACGACCATTTTGGGCATTTACTTCGCCCTGTTCATTTCCCTGCCCGTTACGGTTAAGGTATACGAGCTGGTTACGGGCGATAAACGGTCTAAAAATGCTCCTGTCGAAGCGGTTCAGGAAGAAAACGTCGTCGCCGACGCCGTTCCCAAGGCTGCGGAAAAGCAGAGCTTTGGCGACATGATGCGCGACACGATCATCATTTTAGTATTAACTGGTATTTTCTGCACCGTCGGCAACTGCGTCGGCTTCGGCGGCACTCTTGCCGATTCGGCTATCAGCTCTATCGTCTTTGTCGTCCTGTCCCTCATCGGCGTGCTGCTGGCCCATGTTCCCGGCCTGAATAAGCTGCCTATCGTGTTCTGGGCCTCTATCATCGCCGTCATCGTGTCGATTCCCGGATTCCCCGGCGAAGCCTGGATTACCCAGACGACGGGCAAGTTCAGCGTACTGGCTGCGACGACGCCGATCCTGGCCTATGCCGGCTTGTCGCTGGGCAAGGATATTCCGGCCTTTAAGCGCCTGTCCTGGCGTATCGTTCCCGTAGCGCTTATGGTCGCGACCGGCTCGTTCCTCGGCGCGACGATTATGGCGGAAATCGTCCTTCATCTGGAAGGCATATTCTAAGCAAGCAAATCTTATGAAAAAAGGTGTGTATAAATGACAAAAGAAGAATTAAAGAAAGCAGTGTGCGAAGCCATTGAAAAGCGCTTCGACGACATAAAGGCCTTCGGCGAATCTATCTTCGCCGAACCGGAATTGGGGTATAAGGAATATAAGACGTCGGCCAAGGTAAAGGAAGCCTTCGACAAATTGGGCATTTCCTATACGGACGGCTGGGGCATCAACGGCGTAAAAGGCCGCATGAAGGGGACGAAATCGGATCGTACCGTCGCCGTCTTCGGCGAGCTGGACGCCCTGGTCTGCCGCAATCATCCCGGCGCCGACGAAACGACGGGAGCGGCGCACTGCTGCGGCCACTACGTACAGATGGCCAACCTGATGGCCGTCGCCATGGCCCTGCACGATACGGACGCCATGAAATATTTGGGCGGCGACGTCGTTTTATTCGCCGTGCCTGCTGAAGAATGCATTGAAATCGAATACAGGAATTCCCTGCGGAATAAGGGAAAAATTCATTTCCTCGGCGGCAAGGAAGAAATTATTTACCAAGGCGGCTTCGACGATATCGACGCGGCGATGCAGATGCACGTCACGACGACGGACGACCCGCAGGGCGAAATCCAGCTCGGCAGCCCCTGCGACGGCTTCATCAGCAAGCTTGTCGAATACCACGGCAAAGCGGCGCACGCCGCGGCGGCTCCGCACGACGGCATTAACGCCCTGAACGCGGCCATGCTGGGCCTCATGGGCGTCAACGCCCTGCGCGAAACCTTCCGTGAAGAAGATTACGTCCGCTTCCATCCCATCATCACCAGCGGCGGCGACTTGGTAAACGTCGTTCCCGATCACGTGCGGATGGAAAGCTATGTCCGCGCCGCCTCTGTCGAAGCCATTAAGGAATATAACGCCAGCGTCGACAGGGCCCTGCAGGCCGGGGCGATGGCCGTCGGCGCGACCTGTGAAATCCAGAATCTGCCGGGCTACCTGCCCATGCGTCAGGATACAAAACTGACGAAGCTGCTGGAAGAAAACTGCCAGTCCATCTTCGGCGCAGAGCACATCCGCTATACGCCTCAGGATACGGGCAGCACTGATATGGGCGACGTGTCGCACCTCATGCCGATTATCCATCCCTGGGTCGGCTGCGTTCACGGCGCGCTGCACAGCGTGGATTTTACCCTCTTTGAAGAAAAGACGGCGTACACGAAGACGCCTCAGGCACTGGCCTGCGTCCTCATCGACTTGCTCTACGGCGACGCCCAGGGCATTGAAGACCTGCTGGACGGCTACCAGCCCCTCATGACGAAGGAAGAATATCTGGAATACATGGCGTCCATAAAATAACGGCGTTTTTTCATAAATAGCAATCGGGCCGTAACGATATACGGAATTGTCTGACGAAACAGGCCGGCCATAGCCGCAGTACGAAGGTATGCGGCAAGGCGGCCTGTTTTTTTTGATGCAGGAAAGAGGTATTGGCACATACATGATATATAAGGTATGAGCATATCGAATATATAAAAATGATACGGTAAAGTTATCAGATTCCATTGATAAGAAAGGAAAATTTGTATAAACTTATACAAAAAATAAAGCTGTTCATATAATGGAACAGCGCAAACGACGCCGCCATAGCATAGGATATTCGTTCCTCAGGCCCCGTCGTCTACGGAGAAAGAAGGAAGTTTCAGTGGAAATCAGTCTGATATTATTGAAAGAAACGGTAAAGCTGTTTCTCATCATGCTCATGGGCTTCGCCCTCATACGGACGGGCAAGCTGCGCAGCTCCGACGGCAAGGCCTTGTCCGTCCTGCTGGTCTATCTCATTTTGCCGTGCGTCATTATCCATTCCTTTCAGGTAGAGCCGAGCGAGGCCGTGCGCAGGGGGCTGCTCTTTGCCTTTGGCGCCGCCGTCGCCGTTCACGCCTTGTTCATCATCCTCACGGCGGCCTTCCGCCCTCTCTTCAGCCTGAAGGCTGTCGAGCAAATGGCCTTGATTTATACCAATGCGGGCATACTGGTCTTTCCCCTGGTCACAGCGCTGCTGGGGTCGGATTACCTCATTTATCCCTGCGCCTACGCCGTAGTCCAGCTGATATTGCTATGGACCCACGGCTCCTGCCTGCTGTGCGGGCGAGGGGAAATCCATATCCGCAGCATTGTCTGCAACATCAATATCCTGGCCATATGCTTCGGCGCAGCCCTCTTTCTGCTGCATATTTCCCTGCCGCCTTTGATCGACCAGACCCTGAGTAGCGTCGGCTCCATGATCGGCCCCGTCGGCATGCTCATTACGGGCATGGCTATTGCCGACTGCGATTTGAAGGAAATCTTCGGCAAGCTTCATGTTTACTTGCCCGTAGGCCTGAGGCTCGTCGTATATCCCGTTGTCCTGGCCGGAGTCCTGGCTTTGTTGGGTGCGGCGTCCTTCATCGACGACGGGAAGAATATTCTCATGACCATCTTTTTAGCGTCTATTACGCCGACGGCGGCCATCGTCACGTCTATGGCCGCCTTATACGACAAGGACCCGGTGTATTCGGCCGAGCTGTGCGTCTTGTCGACGATATTGTCTATCCTTACGATGCCGGCTCTCTTATTCGTATTTGACAAATGGATATAAAGGCTTGCCAGCACGGCGAAAGGCCCTCCGTCCATGAAGACGGCGGGCCTTTCGTTCATTAAGGTGATTTAGTTGAATATGGGAATCATAGGAGAGAATGCGAAGTTATTGGTCGTCGACGTTGATGATCTTCGACGGGTTGAGGATGTTGTTGGGGTCGAGGGCCTTCTTGATAGCGCAGATCATCTTGTATTCGCCGGGAGGCGTGCAGCGCTTGAAGTCGTGGAGCTTCTTGTAGCCGATGCCGTGTTCGCCGGACATCTTGCCGCCTAAGGCGTATACTTCGTCGAACAGGTCTTTATGGAAGCCTTCCATCTTTTCCATCCATTCGATAGGAGACAGCTTGTCGACGTTCAGCGGCAGGACGTGGATGTTGCCGTCGCCGATATGGGCCGACGTTACGCTGTAAATGCCGTGTTTTTCTTCCAGCCCCGGAATCTTGGAGGTGATTTCGGCGATGTGTTCGAGAGGAACGACGAAGTCTTCGGCGACGAACATGATGTCGATGTCGCGGGCCGCTTCGGCGAATTGACGGCGGCATCCCCAGATGCGGTCGTCAGCCTGGATGACGTCGACGGCGCCCATGGCGTCGCACAAATCGCTCAGTTTTTCCATCTTCTTATCCAGTTCGTCTTCGTCGAACGTTTCTACCGTAATGATGACGTAGCAGCAGCCTTCGTCGACGTGGGGCAGGGACACCTTGCAGAACTTGCTGCACATGGACAGGGCTTTGTTGTCCATGTATTCGATGCTCGTCGGTTCGATGCCGGCCTTGAGGATCTTGTTGGGCAGGGCGAACCCCTTTTCATCTTCCTTGAAGATGGCGACGAGGTCGAATTTATACGGCGGCAGGGGACGGAGCTTCAGCGTGACTTCCGTTACGATGCCCAGGGTGCCTTCGGAGCCGCAGATGAGCTGTTCCAGGCAGTAGCCTGTGGAGCATTTCTGCAGGCGCGCGCCGACGTCGACGATGTCGCCTGTCGGCGTGACGACCTTCATGCCGTAAATCTGGTTGCGCGTCGTGCCGTATTTGACGGCCTTGTTGCCGCCGGCGTTGGTCGCGACGTTGCCGCCGATCTGGCAGCTGTCGGCGCTGCAGGGGTCGCCGGCGTAGAGCAGGCCGTATTCGTTGACCGTCTTTTGGATGACGCTGGTGCGGACGCCGGTCTGGACGACGGCGTACATGTTGTCCGTATCAATTTTCAGGATTTTGTCCATGCGGTCCAGTTCCATGACCATGCCGCCGTGGACGGGGATAGCGCCGCAGGCGACGCCGGAGCCAGCTGCGCGGGGCGTAATCGGTACGAGGTATTTATTGGCGAGCTTTACGACTTCCGCTACTTGTTCCGTCGTTTCGGGGAAGACGACGACTTCCGGCGTGTGGAACCAATAGGAGTTCCCTTCTTCGTCCGTCTTGTAGACGTCTAATTTTTCCGGGTCGACGGTGACGCCCTTTTCGCCTAATACGCTTTTCAGTTCCTGTACTAATTCGTCCGTTACTTTGTTGAATGTTGACATACGATGACACGCTCCTTCTGCAAGTGATTAAAAATAAACAGGATATGCTGATAATGCCTTATTCTTCGACAGTCCGGTTGCCCCAGAGAGAGGCGATAAACGAACAGAATACCGTCGTAAAGACGACGCCGATGGCTCCGGGGATGGCGGCCAGGGGATCGAAGTACGTAATGCCCAGCGTTACGGCTAAGGCCGTGTTCTGCACGCCGATGACGAAGGTCATGGCCTTGCCCTTAGCCTGGGGCATGCGCAGGAGGCGGGATACGGAAAAGCCGACGATCAGGCCGATGACGGTGTAGAGGATCATGGCGACGGCGGCCATCAGGGCCACGGTCTGCAGCCGTTCGACGTTCAGGGCTACGACGACGAGGATGATGCCCAGCAGGGCCAGTACCGTAAATAAGGGGACGATCTTCTGAATGACCGGCATCTGTTTTTTGCAGACCTTATTGACAATAAGCCCTAAGACGATAGGGATGATGATAATCTGAATGATGCTGATGAATAACCCCACGGCGTCGATATCTACGTACTGCTTTACGTAAAACAGGAGCAGCACGGGCATGATAAAGGGGGCGACGATGGTGCTGATGCTGGAAATGGTGACGGACAAGGCCTTATCGCCCTTTGCCAGGAAGGTCATGACGTTGGATGACGTACCCGTAGGACAGCAGCCGAGGAGGACGAAGCCGACGAGGAGCATCGGCGAGAGGTTGAGGAAGGTGCCGATGCCGAGCCCGACGAGGGGCATAAAGACGTACAAGGTGACGACGCCGATGATGACGTCCTTCGGTCGGGAGAAGATGAGCTTAAAGTCGTTGGGTGACATGGACAGGCCCATGCTGAGCATGATAATGCCTAAAAAATAGGAAATCCAGCTGCCGTAAGGCTTCAGCGGCTCGGGAAAGAAATAGGCAAATACGGCGCAGAGGATGACCCACAACGTGACGTATTTGGTAAAAAAGGAAACAAATTTTAATAAACCAGCCATGACCTAAACACCTCCGCTTGTAAAAGAATCTGCTTTGTGTAATTGGCTTTGATAAAACGAACACGTTCCATTTATAACATGTTTTAAATGCATATTATAAATGCGTTTTAGTTAATTGTAGAATATCCTATCCTTCCGAATGTGTCAAAATTTGTACAAACGGCTGGGAAAAGGGTGAAATTATTCAGCTTAAGGCCATAAAATGACTGGAATGTTAAACAAAAAATAAAAGCATTGCCGTAAATTTAATTACAGACAATGCTTTTGACTTTTGAAATATGATATTTATAAACTGTTTATATGAAATAATTTAAGGAAGTGGGTGTTGAAGAAGCTCAGGTGACGGCGCAGGATGGATTCGGCCAGCTGGCGGTCGTGCAGGGCTAGGACGTCGCAGATGACCAGGTGATCCGTTTCGATGATGTCGTAATACCCTTCGGGCGGATTGTAAATCATATAGCTGCGGTAGCGGAACAGCTTGAACTTGATTTGCTCGTACAGGTCGGATAATAAAGGCGAATCGGCGAGCATGACGAGCTTTAAGTGGAATTGGTATTCCAAATCCATGATCGTCCGCGACAGGACGTCCCGGGGCGTTTCGTCTACGCGGCAGCATATGTCGTTCATTTGGCGGGCCAAGCCGCGCAGTTCTTCCAACTGCCTATCCGTCGCGACGACGGCGGCCCGGCCGGCGGCGTACGATTCCAAGAGAAAGCACAGCTCCTTTAAGTCGGTGTACTCTTTGATGGAAAAGCCCGTCACGCTGTACTTATGGGATTTTTTGACGTAGCCTTCCTTTTCCAACCGGCTCAGGGCGTATTTCATGGGCGACCGGCTGATGCCCAGCTGCTTGGCAATGGCGTTTTCGTTAATCCAGCTGCCGGGAGGGATGCGGAAGCATACGATTTCTTGAAGCAGAATCGTGTAGGTAATGTCGTTCAGCGACATGAACGGGTTTTGTTGCTGGAGTAATTCTATCGACATCTTGTCCATCCGGGTACCTCCTGTCCAGAGCCATTGTACAGCTTTATTATAGCAGGACTTCCGGCAATGTGTAGGGACGGGGACTTTCAAAATCTGCAAGGAGCGCCGCGCCGGCCCGGACGGGGAGACACGGCGCGGCAGACGGCTTATGGCCGGCAGTTTCGGGATAGATGAAGATTTTTAATGTGAATTTGTAATGGTAAATATGTTTTTTTATTATTTATAAAATTCATGATACGATGTACAATATAAATAAATGATATAGCTCCTTCGGGAGAGGGGAAGGCAGGTTAAGTATGGACATCAAGAGATATTTAGCCAGGGAAGGCGAAAAAATTGATTTGAGCAAGTTTTCTACAGTCTGCGACGTCGACATAGATAAGGAAAAGGTCAAGACGGAGCTCATGCCCCAGGCCATTGAAGAAATGAAGCAGTGGCAGGAAAAGCTGTTTGCCGAAGGCCAGTACGGCATTTTGATCGTGCTGCAGGCCATGGATGCGGCCGGCAAGGACGGCACGATCAAGCACGTGTTCGCCCGCCTGAACCCGGCGGCGGTCCACGTTCACAGCTTCAAGCAGCCCAGCACGGAAGAAAAGGAACACGACTACATGTGGCGCGTCAACAAGGCCCTGCCCAGCCGCGGCGAAATCGGCATATTCAACCGCTCTCACTACGAGGACGTCGTCATAGCACGCATTCACAACTTGATTGAAAGCGACGGCCTGCCGGAAGAGCTGATCAGCGACGGCATCTGGAAGAAGCGGTACCGCCAGATTTGCGACTGGGAAAAATACCTGACGGAAAATGGGTTCCCGGTCATCAAGATTTTTCTCCACGTGTCGAAGGCCGAGCAGAAAAAGCGCCTCATCGACCGCATCGTGACCAAGCAGAAGAACTGGAAGTTTTCCATGTCCGATATCGAAGAACGGCAGTACTGGAACCGCTATCAGAAGGTATACAGCGAAGTCATCTCGGCGACGACGAAGAACTACGCGCCGTGGTACGTCGTGCCGGCGGACAACAAGTGGTATACGCGGTACGTCGTGGCCCAGATTGTCCTGAAATCGCTGCGGGAGATCAATCCCGATTTCCCCAAGCTGTCGGCGGAGGTAGAAAGCCAGCTGGAGCAGTTCCGCAAGATTTTGAAAAACATCGACATTGAAGACTTGAAATCCATCAAGGAAAGCATGAAATAAAAGTCCTTGACATAGGGATATATGTCATGCTATAGTAAATGAAATTACATATTGCAGGTCAGGTGTCGCAGACTTAATAGAGAAGACCGGTGCAATGCCGGCGCGGTCCCGCCGCTGTAAGGATGAGCTATGCTGCATAATGTCACTGTGCCCCATAGGCATGGGAAGGCGCAGCGGAGCGATGAATCCGAGCCAGAAGAACTGCCTGACTGATAATCACCGACAGACCTGCGAGCGATGGGGATGGAGATTGAATGCGTATATGACGCTATGACTATGCCGCACGGGATTCGTGCGGCATTTTATATATGCCTATGCGTTGGGTGGTGACGGCAGTATGTAATCATCAACGGACATAGGAGTGATAGTATGAAGAAGGAACGATGGAAGAAGGTTGTGACGATGGCAGTACTTGGCATTTCAATCGGCGCGGTCGGCGCCCTTCCGGCCAGCTCGGCCGGCTATACCCTGAATCGGGAGGTAAAGAACGCTACGCCGGCCCTGCGTCAGGCGGCGCAGATCGGCGTCCGGTCATACGACAACCCGGCCATGAAGGAGGCGGAAAATAAAGACGCTATCCTCGTATTGAGCTTCGGCACGACGTACGCGGAAAACAGGGCGGCGACGATCGATAAGACCGTAGCGGAAATTCAGGCCGCCCATCCCGATACGAAGGTCGTCTTGGCCTTTACGTCCCACATCATTATCGACCGCATTCAACAGAACGAAGGCCTGCGTATTCCTACGCCGGAGCAGGCTCTGGAACAGCTGAAGAACGAGGGCTATACGCGCGTCGCCGTTACGACGCTCAACGTCATTCCCGGCATAGAGTACGATTACAACGCCGCCTTGTTCGATATGTACAAGGGTCAGTTTAAAAAGATGACCTTGGGCACGCCCGTCCTGTACTGGATGGGCCAGGAAAACCAGCGCGACGACGTGGCCGAGTTCGTACAGGCCATGGCGACGCAGTTCCCGCCGTTAGGCGAAACCGACGCTGTCCTGGTCATGGCCCACGGCACGCCCCATCCGGCCAACGCCTATTATTCCGTCCTGCAGAGCCGCTTTGACGCGGCCGGCCTGGGGAACGTCTTCGTCTATTCCGTCGAAGGCTGGCCCCACCTCGATACGGTCATTCCGATGCTGAAGGCTAAGGGAATCGAGCATGTGACTATCATGCCCATGATGGTCGTCGCCGGCGACCACGCCAACAACGACATGGCCGGCAGTGAGGAAGATTCCCACAAGAGCATCTTGGAAAGAGCCGGCTTTGCCGTCACGCCGTATATTCACGGTCTGGGCGAAAACGAAGCCGTCCGGCAGTTGTTCGTGGAGCGGGCAAATGAAGCCTGGGCTGTGCTGGAAAGAAATACAAAATAAAGATTCATTTATATATGCAAATACGGCATTGGGTCTGTATCCCAATGCCGTATTTGCATGTATATATCGTTATTTCAAGGATAAGGTCCGCTCGATGAGGGGCTTGTACTGGTCGTATTTTTGGTTCAGCTGCTCCAGCGTATACTGATGGTATACGTTCAGGTCCTTTAAACTCTGGAAATACTTGAGGAAGATAGAGTGGAGCCGGCGGTTTACGATGAGGTAGAAGGGGCTGGCCTGATTGTGGATGTATTTCTTGTTCTTTTTCAGGAAGCCCGTCTTGTAGTTGGAGTAGAAGGACACGTTTTCCCCCTTGTACGTCGAATCGCCGCCGAAGGAGGGCAGCACGCCGATGACGATGTGCGGGTTGATCTGCATCGTTTCCAGTACGGTCTGAATGTGTTCCTTCCGTTCTTCCGCCGTCAGGGAGTATTCCACGTCGGTCAGGTAGATGTACCCCGTTTCTAAGTACCGCATGAGGGACGACGTCGTCGTGATGAATTCGATTTCCGCCGCGTTGACGATTTCTTCCCACGTGACGCAGAGGCGCTGGACCGAGAAGGCCTGCTCCGGCGATACTTCGCGGATAATGCTTTCAAAGACTTCGTGAGGCAGGAGGAATTCGAAGCCGTTCGTCAGGAAGAAGAAAAAGCTGTTCGCCGCGTAGAAAGCCGTGCGGTAGCCCATTTCGTCCATGCCGAGGGAGCTGCTGACGGAAATGAGGGGTTCCTTTTCCGTGCCTGTAAAGCTGAATTTTTCATAAATATCCCAAACCGTCGATTCGTCGAAGATGTACGTGCACATGGTGAACCGGGGCGGGTTATTGGACATGGCGTACTGGACGGCGAAGGCGCCGCGCAGGATGATGAGGTTGGCGTTTTGAATGTCGCAGAAGTCGTAGAAGACGAAATCGAAGTCCAGGAAGCGGTTGATCATCTTATACAGATGCTGCACGTATTCGGGATTCTGCTCCAGCTTGTCCATATCCAGTCCCACGCGGATAGTCAGCTTCACCGAGTCCAGCTGAATCGAATCGAAGTATTTCCAAAAACCGGCCTGGTACAGGGTGCAGAATTCGCCGAGGATGAGGAGCTCGCCGTCGTTTTCGAGGTTCTGGACGCCCTTCTGCAGCAAGTCGGCCAGGAAGGCCGCCGTGTCGTGATGGCCCGTAATGACCTGAATGGACGGGCGGTTTTCCTTTACCTTTGTCGCGTGGTTCTGGTGCAGTGTCGAACGGTAGGCGGCGCAGAGATATTGACTGATTTCAAAGCCCAAATCCTTGACTTCGCAGGAAATGGGGAAGGTTTTATAAAATTTTTCTTCTTTTTTCTGTTTTACGATTAATTCGGCAAAATAATTGCCCATTTCTTCGTTGATGCGTTCTACATACCGGGACGAAGGCAACTTTGTGCCGTTGCTCCACTTGTTGACGTACGATACGTCGTAGCCTACGATGTCGGCGAGGGAAATAAATTTCGCCTGCGTAAACGTAATCAGCCTTTTTAACGTAGATGCGTAGCCGTCTGAAATCATCGTGGAATCCCTCCTTTTTCGTTCGTTTGCCTAAAAATGCAAAAAATGGCCAATGCCCGTCTGAATAATGTATCATCATTATAGCACAGCATATATGGGGTGGCAAAAGGATTTCACGAAGGAAGAAAAAAAGTCAAAAAGAAGGCAAAGGAATGTTATAGACTGGAAATGCGTGCGAATTTATGCCAAACCGTCCTGTTTCATTTCGTCGGGAAAGTTTATATACTTAAAGCACAAAGTCAAGCGGAAGCAAAACGCTGCTCGGCCAATTTATTATTTCTCCCAAGGAGGTTTATTCAAAATGGCTTATCAGAACATTGAATTTACAAAAGAAGACGGCATCGGTATCTTGACGATTAATCGTCCGAAGGCTCTCAACGCCTTGAATACAGAAACGGTTATGGAACTGAATGACTGCGTCGGCAAAATCGAAAACGACGCGGAAGTTAAAGTCCTCATCGTTACCGGCGGCGGCGCTAAATCCTTCGTAGCCGGCGCAGATATCGTCGAAATGTCCACGAAGAACGCCGTAGAAGGCCGTCACTTCGGAAAGATCGCTCAGGATACGTTTACTCGTATTGAAAATCTTCCCCAGCCGGTTATCGCCGCTGTAAACGGCTACGCTCTCGGCGGCGGCTGCGAACTCGCCTGCGCTTGCGATTTCCGCTATGCTTCCGACAACGCTAAATTCGGCCAGCCCGAAGTCGGCCTCGGCATTACTCCCGGTTTCGGCGGCACGCAGCGCCTTCCCCGTGTCGTTGGCCGCGGCTACGGCAAAGAACTGATCTTCACGGCTCAGATGATCGACGCTCAGGAAGCATACCGCATCGGCCTCGTAAACAAAGTCGTTCCTCAGGAACAGCTCATGGACGAAGCTAAAAAGACGGCTAAGAAGATCGCTTCCAACGCTAAAATCGCCGTACAGCTTGCTAAAGCAGCTATCAACCGCGGCATCAACTGCGACGTTATTACCGGTATCGCCTATGAAGACGAAGTATTCGGCCTCTGCTTTGCTACGGAAGACCAGAAGGAAGGCATGGCTGCTTTCGTTGAAAAACGCAAAGCAAACTTCACAGACAAATAATAGACTGTCTGCCTGACCTGCATCGGTTAAAAAAGGCGTCATGTATCGTGACGCCTTTCTTAATAACCTATAGTATGTATTAGGAAATATTTTTAGGAGGAATATTACTCATGGATTTTAAACTCACAGAAATGCAGCAAGACATTGCCAATCTCGCCAAAGATTTTGCTACAAAACGCTTGGCTCCGACCGTAAAAGAACGCGACGAAAAGGAAATCTTCGACCGCGCTATCCTCGATGAAATGGGCACCCTCGGGCTCCTCGGCATTCCCTGGGAAGAAGAAAATGGCGGCGTTGGCGCCGACTTCCTCAGCCTGGCCGTTGCCTGCGAAGAAGTTGCCAAAGTTGACCCCTCCATCGCCCTGAGCTTCGAAGTTCACACCATGCTCTGCTCCTGGCCTATCTGGAAGTTCGGCACGGCAGAACAGAAGGAAAAATATTTGAAACCCCTGGCAGAAGGCACGA
>NZ_NFIY01000027.1:0-20596 GCF_002163455.1 Megasphaera sp. An286
ATGTACCGGTTTCTTTTCTCTTGCCATGATACTAAGCCTCCTATGATTTAGATTGTATCATAGAAGACCTATACCTGGCAGTTATTTACAGAAAAAGCTTCACATAGTCTTACTGGGCTCACAACGCTATTTGCGGCGCAAACGTATTGTCAACCACCGTTCAGGTGATAAAATTCTCAAAAACCTCTGTACTCCGCATAACTATCGCTGCGGCTCAAAAATTTAACATCCTGCCGATTTACAAAATAAGTATATCACATTTTACCCTTTTTTTAAAGCCTTCCATGAGTTTTGGACAGCGTCAGGTTGTTATGGGTATTAATTTGTCAGAAATTCGAGGTGTGTAAATCAGTCTTTTATTTTTAAATTTATATGGTGACATCTGCTATTTGGAGCATCTTTCATTCTTCTACCTCCCGCCTGTTCACGTTACTTGCCACAAGTATATTTTGCACTGTGAAATCCATCCATGCCTCAGCAACTCTTTTCCAGGTGCGTCGCTACGCGCTATATTCACACCGCTCTATCTCCCATGATCGTAGCCTCCGAGCTATTGTATACGGTTTAAATATACTCCTTTTCAAGGCATACCATATTCTGTAAACACTTGTTTTACAATCCATGTCCTTCGTTTTCTTCCTGCCTGTATTTTCCCTTCATATACCGCAATTGCCGACTCCACCGTTTCATAGATGGATTCATCGGCTTGTTCCAACTCTGCAGATCGCACAACCACCTATTTTCTGTGTAAACTCCAGCACAGCCAGCATCACGTCAGTTAGGGAAACTCGACCTGTTCCCAACAATTCAAGGTTTGCAAAATCGGTACTAAGAGAAAAAATGCGTTGCATAACGTTCATGAGAAGGACTCCTTTGTGTGAGATTGTAGTAATTTCATTATGCCAAAGAAGTCCCTTCTCTTTTTATATTCTTTTCACGTTTATACAGTAAAATTTTCTCACAGTTATTACACTAGCCGATTAATTACCTATCAGCATCATCTGCCCCTAGCGTTTACATAAACCTATTATACGACGATGTTTAATCCATAACATTCTGCTAAATACGGCATGATATGTTTCATATATTTAACTAAATTCATCAATGCGGTATTAGCAGAACGAATACGCAGGGCTGCATTTACATTTTTCCCCGATTTAAACATCTCATAACAAGCAGTTGAGTAGTTTCTCGTAAAAGCATAATATTTTTCTCCCGTCGGCAATACTAGATAATACTCCAACTTCCGTGTTTTCCAGGTCCCTTGAAAATTCTTTTTGGCAACTAAACTGATACGATGATTTAATTCAATAGCACACATATGAAATGCCTCCTTTAGATTTAACACGCTTAATTTATATTACAGACGGGAGTAATTTTGTTTGGGAATACCGGCTCTGATACAGCGCTTCATCAAAATTATACTTAGCTTTTACTGACTCAAAGGATTCAGTCAACAAACTCCCGACAGCAACATTTTTATCTTGTTGATTATCAATCAAATTTCCATTCGCATCTACTATAAAATAACTGTTGACCATACTGTCTTCCGAAACACGATTAATATGGGGATTACGCTGTAAAAAATATTGGAATTGTTCGTCTGTTATATTCAGCCATTTATTACTGAAAGTGCCATTGTCAAATGGTTTCATTTTGAATACTTTCCACCGTGCAATGGGTAATCCCTGTAAATAGGCACTTACTTTTTCTGTATAGTTCAATTTGTTTACAACAGTATTTATTTTAATTTTGACTTTGTATTGTTCTAATACCTTACACAATTCACTCAACTCATTTTTGCCAAATGTCTTATTAGATTTATCACATCGTCCAAGTTTTACACTTGTTTTTTCATTGAATGAATCTATAGAAAAGCCGATCATATCTACATAAGGTGCAATTTCTTTAGCACGCTGCGCTGTCATTAAAGAACCATTTGTAATGATAGAAGCTTTTAACTGCAATTGCTGGGTATACTCTAGTAATTCTTGCAAACCATAATATGCCAAGGGTTCTCCTCCAGCAAAATTTACGCTGCTTACTAATCCAGAGTCTTTTAAGTTCTTCATAATGTATTTCCATTGCACTACGTTCAATATGCCTTTACTATCAAATTTAGCAAAGCAGAATTTGCAATGGAAATTGCATCCTTCTAATAAGTGCAAATTAACTTTATACGTCGTTGTCATATTTCATCGCTCCTTTATGCATTTTCAATCAAATTATCTTACATTGTATATATCCAGGGCACTTGTCTTTTATCGGCAAAATGAAAAATATTTTTGCGATTCTTCCCTGCCCTAACTACATTTTTAGTATATATATAATCCACGTATATAACATGTCAAAAATCATACAAAAAAAATGGACCACAGTCACAAGTAATATTATAACTATGGCTATTCCGTATCTCTCTTTATATGATAATGCTTCTGAAATGCTTCAAAAAAGCAATGATTGTTCATTCAAATACTGCCGCTGCACACCTTCATGTATAGTGGCTTTTCTGAGTTCATCTTTAAAATACTTCATTGCCTATTTCTCCTCACGGCAGACTACCTGTTGTCATGTTCATAGCAACTATATTGAAACTGACATATATCTCTTTCCTAAAAACTTAGTAAAAATTTTTTAAGACGACAACGATCGATCTTGCCGACAGAGTGCTATCTTTGTAAGAATATAAATATACCGCATAGACCGCACTGCCGACTTAAAAGTCCTGCTTGATACCTTTCGAGTCCTGTACGCCGACCGGTTTCAAGAAGGAGAATTTCGCAAATGGATACAATTCATGTACGGCGGCCGGCTGCAGCGCATTCGGTTTACCTATTCAGGGCCGGACGTCGAAGCCATCTTAGATCGCCTTCCTACGGCTGTCATCGAAAAAGAAAAGGGAAACGTGTATACCCTTTCAGCTGAAGTATTTGGCGAAGGCATTACCATGTGGCTGCGAAGCCAAGGCAAAAATATTCACGTATTACCGTAATGTTTCCCCTTGACATCTACCGATATCCATAGTATACTTATCTAGTCAGCCGACGATGTGGAGTGATACTCAAGAGGCTGAAGAGGACGGTTTGCTAAATCGTTAGAGGTCGCAAGGCCTGCGAGAGTTCGAATCTCTCTCACTCCGCCAAAATACTGAAATGAGCAGTCTTGAATTTCTTCAAGACTGCTCATTTTTTATGCAAAAAATCCGTCAGGAATGCCGTCCAATTATATAATCCGCATACTAATTTCTTTAGAAAAGCACACAAAAGGACGGCGCCTGCGTCGTCCTTTTGTACATATACAACGTATATTATGCTTGTGTTTCCTTCTGCAGTATGGCATCTACAACGGCGGGCTTATGTTCCATCATATGTGTATGGCCCGGCCGGATATCGGCTTTCAGCACGACTTCCGTGCGCAATCCTTGCTCTGCCAAATAAAAGGTGGCTTTTTTGACGACAGCCATGACGTCGTCCCACTCGCCTTCGATTTCCGTAAACATGGAATTCGTACGGCTGGTCAATCCCGACTCGCGGATAATTTTCACGACCTGTGCCACATATGGCGAATAAGAATCTCCCGTACCGCAGGGAGCAATACAAACAGCTGCTAAAACATTCATTACAGTTCCTCCTTATATGAAATAGGATTTTGACTTATGTCCTCAGGCGAGGCCTGATACAGCTCATCCAGAAAAATCTGCTGGAATGAGCCAGTCCCGGCAGCTTTTACCTCGGCCCGCCTGCCGGCAAGATTATACGCCGCCGTCCCGGCAATCGCTGCTATGAACGGGTCTGCAACAGCTGTATATACGGTAATGACTCCTCCTAAGGAGCAGCCCGAACCAGTGACGCATTCCATCATCGGCGAGCCGCCGTAAGAAACTGCGTCATGGCAGCCGTCGGTAATGAAATCTTCTGCTCCTGACACGGCGACAGCGCCGCCGATCCATGTGGCCAGCGCTTTCGCCGCCGCCACGGCCTCGTCCACTGTATCGGTCGAGTCGACGCCTCGGACCTTCGAGGATGCTCTGCCGCCTAACTGCCATAAGCCAGCCAACGCAATGATTTCCGACGCATTGCCGCGAATAACCGACGGCTTATATTCCTTGCACTGAAGCAGCAG
Source organism: Megasphaera sp. An286 (assembly GCF_002163455.1). NCBI lineage: Bacteria > Bacillati > Bacillota > Negativicutes > Veillonellales > Veillonellaceae > Megasphaera > Megasphaera sp. An286. Next base: position 4,123 of record NZ_NFIY01000027.1, read on the forward strand.
CTTCGTCCGCAGTTCACCCAGTCCAACGGCAACAGGATCCAGAACCCATGGCTTGCCCAGCTTGCGCAGGGCGTTCAACGTACGGGGAACCGTTTCCTCATAGATAGGAAGCAAGGTTCCCACATTGATATACATCGAGTCGCCCATCTTCACCAGGCCTTCTCCTTCATCAGGCAGATAGACCATCGCCGCTGAGCCGCCTGCGGCTAACTGGGCGTTGGCTACAAAATTAACCGTCACAAAATTCGTAATAGAGCCGGCCAAGGGCTTTGATTTTCTTGCGTTCTCCGCCGCCAGCCTTATTTGTTCCCGTATATACGCCGTATTCACGAAATCATCGCCTTCTTTCTGCTATTCTTATTATAAGCGCTGTCCGGATTCATCTCAACCTAAAAATACAAAAAACGCATTGACGATGTCTATGCATAGACGTTATCAATGCGCTTTCTTCATCAGCCTTCCTCTATAGACGATACGTAGTCTATATCCAATGATTCGACCGTATCGTTGTCAGCGGCAAAATTAACGGTGCCTTGTATTTTTCTGCCCCTTAAGATCATGGGAATCCACGTCCGATCTCCTTTCCACATCTCGTCGTAGGGAAGGGTATCTGCTGAAAACCACTGCGGTTCCATTTCCTCCGTTTCTACAATGGTTCCTTCATATTGGCGAACGAAATAGACGTATCCCAAGTGATTTAACTCCGGTTCGGCCGTAAACCGGAAGTCCAGCAAGCCTACTAATTCTAAATCTTCCGCTTTCGTCTGAAGGCCCGTTTCTTCCTGCAGCTCACGGACGGCGCACTGGCGAAAGGTCTCACCCGGCTCGATTTTCCCACCGAAGCCATTCCATTTCGATACGCCGAAGCCGCGTTTTTTTCGTCCCAGCAGGATTCTCCCTCTCTCGTCGACAGGAAAGCACAGCGTCGTATCTCTCATCGTTTTTTATGGAAATAGGCGTGCTCTTTAGCCAATTCCTGCAAAATCGTATCGATAGTCCAGGAAATATTATTAGGCGTTACCATAGCTTTGAGAGGCACGCTTTTTAAACGGCCGCGGCGAATTCCATCCAGCAGCAGATTGACAGCTTTATTGTCAAAGCCGCAAAGGATAAGGGCTTCCTTGGTTACAGGTTCCAACGCTTCGTCTTCGCCCATGTCTTCATGCACCTTAGTCTCGCTTGTCTCCACCTTATTGGCAGCGATTTCGGCAATTTCATCGTCGCTTAACCCCAACAGCTTGCCGACCGTTTCCGTCTTTTCTTCTTCTGCCACAACCTTGATTTGGGATTTCGTCAGCAATCCCAAGAGCTTTAACAGGCTGAGCCGTTCCGGCGTAAAGTTTACAGCCAGCATCATTCTATAGGCCATTGTCTCATCTCCTTGTAAAAAAACCGCTGCGGCACTGTGCCACAGCGGTCTCGTAAGCTATTACACTAATTCGATGATTACCATCGGAGCTGCATCGCCCTGACGAACGCCAGTTTTGATAATACGCGTATAACCGCCTTGACGGTCTTTGTATTTCGGCGCAATTTCATCAAACATTTTCTTAACTACGCTTTCGTCTCTTACGTAAGCCAATACCTGACGGCGAGCGTGTAAGTCGCCGCGTTTAGCCAAGGTAAGCATTTTTTCTGCTACTTTGCGGAGTTCTTTTGCCTTTGCTTCCGTCGTTTCGATGCGTTCATGCTGGAATAAAGAGGTAACAATGCTGCGCAGTAATGCTTTACGTGCAGAGCTGTCACGTCCCAACTTTCTATAAGCCATCGTTCATCCTCCTCGAATTATTCTTCGTTGGATTTCAAATCAAATCCATAATCTTTCAGTTTTTCAATAATTTCATCTACAGACTTTTTGCCCAAGTTGCGAATCTTAGACAAGTCATCTTCCGTCCGTTCAACCAAATCGCCTAACGTGTAGATGTTAGCCCGTTTCAAGCAGTTCGACGCGCGAACGGACAAATCCAATACGTCAATTTTAACTTGGCTGAGCTCCGGTCCGTTATCTTCTTCCGGTTCTTCGCCGTCGGGAGTCGTAAAGGGAGCGGCTGCTTCATTAGCCTTCGGATCAGAAGCGATCTTTTGGAAGTAATCCAAATAGCTGACCATGATAGACGCAGCTTTAGCCACGGCGTTTTCAGCAGCGATGCTGCCGTTGGTCGTCACTTCAAGCGTCAACGAATCGTAGTCCATTTCGTTGCCGACCCGGATATTGTTAACCTGGTAGTTCGTCTTTACAATCGGAGAGAAGATCGAATCGATGGGAATTACGCCGATCATATCCGTATCTTTCTTATTTCTTGTAGACGGAACATAGCCCTTACCCCGTTCGATATGGCACTGCATATAAATGTGCGCATCCGAGTCGAGGGTTGCAATATGAAGATCCGGGTTTAAAACTTCAATGTCTGTGCTTACGTTCAAATCTTCTGCAGTAAATTCGCATTCACCAGTGATATCAACCATGATATCCAATTCATCGACTTCGTCGCGAGTGAATTTCAGACTAAGCTGTTTTAAGTTCAGGATAATTTCCGAAACGTCTTCCCGAACGCCAGGTATCGTCGAAAATTCATGCAATACTCCATCGATCTTAATGGAGGTAATTGCTACGCCGTCCAGCGAAGACAAGAGGACGCGCCGTAAGCTATTGCCCAACGTGATTCCGTACCCTCTGTCGAGAGGTTCGCATACGAATTTTCCATAAGTGCCGTCGTCGCTTCTATCAACGGTCTTAACTTTAAATTTGTTATCATCGATCATCAGGAAAATCCTCCCATTCCAGAATCAAAACAACTTGGTTGAATATCTCTTATACACGTCTGCGTTTCGGCGGACGGCAGCCATTATGCGGGATAGGAGTTACGTCTTTAATGGAATTTACTTCCAGGCCTGCTGCCTGCAATGCGCGGATAGCGGCTTCACGACCGGAGCCGGGACCTTTTACATATACTTCAACCTGACGAAGGCCGTATTCCATAGCGGCTTTAGCAGCCTGTTCAGCAGCCATCTGAGCGGCGAACGGAGTGCTCTTACGGGAACCGCGGAAGCCGAGGCCGCCGGCGCTTGCCCAGGACAAAGCGTTGCCCTTCGTATCGCTGATAGTAACAATCGTATTATTAAAGGTAGAACGAATATGTGCTGCACCCGATTCTACATGTTTCTTTTCTTTTCTCTTATTGCTTCTTGCGTTATTCTTAGCCAAAATCGTTTCCCTCCTTACTTAGAAAATCTTATTTCTTCTTACCTGCTACTGCTTTTCTCGGACCTTTACGCGTACGTGCGTTTGTCTTCGTGCGCTGACCGCGAACGGGAAGACCTGCGCGATGACGTTTGCCCCGGTAAGAGTTAACTTCAATCAGACGTTTAATGTTGAGCGCTGTATCACGGCGAAGGTCGCCTTCTACTTTATAATCAGAACCGATTACTTCACGGATTTTCTGAACTTCATCTTCCGTCAAGTCGCGAACGCGCGTGTCCGGATTAACGCCTGTTTTTTTCAAGATTTCCTGGGACGAAGAAAGACCGATCCCCAAAATATAAGTTAAACCAATTTCAACTCGTTTGTCACGTGGTAAATCCACACCGGCTATACGTGCCATCTAATCATCCACCTCCTGTCGATTAACCCTGTTTCTGTTTATGTTTCGGATTTTCGCAAATGACCATAACGCGGCCTTTGCGTTTAATGATTTTGCATTTTTCGCAAATTTTCTTTACTGACGGTTTTACCTTCATAGTTAACCTCCTGCGTAAACAATCTTACTTGAAGCGATACGTAATACGACCGCGATTCAGATCATACGGTGTCAATTCCATCGTAACTCTGTCGCCGGGAAGAATACGAATAAAATTCATACGCATTTTTCCGGAAACGTGAGCCAGTACGATGTGTTCGTTTTCCAACTTAACTTTAAACATAGCGTTTGGCAGTGCTTCTACGACGACGCCTTCTACTTCAATGACATCTTCCTTAGACATGTGTACCCTCCCTGGTCAATTCCATCTTGGCCCGGTTCAAAACGGACCGTATCCATTCATTGCTGATTCTCAGGGGACCAGCGTTTCCTCTGGATACGCTCGTTCCCACTATCTGGAGATGCCGGCAATTTTTTTTCTTCGGCTTATCCAATTTGTACTTTCGACCGTCAGCAATCCATACATAGGGATAATCCAACTTGCCGACAACGACATACAGGCCCTCTTTATCTCTGCCCGCACAGCTTTTAACGACTGTGCAGACAGGCATCTCTATCCGCTCCATCATTCCGGTAAGGTCAGGATTTCCGGACCGTTTTCAGTAATAGCTACTGTATGTTCAAAATGGGCTGCCGGCTTCTTATCACAGGTAACGACAGTCCAACCGTTTTTCAACTGCCGGACTTTTTCCGTACCCATGTTGATCATCGGCTCAATGGCCAGAACCATACCCGGTTCCAGGAGTTCTCCGTGACCGGCAACGCCATAATTCGGCACTTCCGGTTCTTCATGCATGTCGGTACCGATGCCGTGTCCTACATAATCGCGGACAACGCCGTAACCGAATGATTCGGCATAGGATTGAACGGCATGCCCGATGTCGCCCAGGTGGTTGCCAGCTACTGCCTGCTCAATGCCTTTATAGAGACATTCTTCCGTCACTTTAAGCAACTGAAGAACGGCCGGGTCAACGTGACCGATAGGAATCGTCACCGTCGAGTCTCCATGATAGCCATTTTTGTTTACAACTAAGTCAACACTGATTATATCTCCATCTTTTAGCTTGCGCCGGCCCGGAATACCGTGAACGACTTCTTCGTTTACGCTAGCGCAGATAGTCGCCGGATATCCGTAATAGCCTTTACAGCTCGGAAAGGCGCCGCAGCTGCGGATGTATTCTTCGCAACGCTGATCCAGCTCGCCTGTCGTGACGCCCGGCTTCGCCAGCTTTTTCATCAGCTGCAATGCGTTGGCAGTAATGCGACCAGCTTCGCGAATATACTCTATTTCCCGTTTAGACTTTAAAATAATCATAATTATTTACTCTTTTCAAGGCTCTTTACGATATCATCAAAGACTGCATCCATCCCCTGCTTGCCGTCGACTTCGATGTACAAGTTGGAATTTTTGTAGTAATCAATAAGCGGTTTGGTCTGAGCAGCATATACGCTGAGACGTTTTTCAACGGTTTCGACCTTATCGTCGTCGCGCTGATACAATTCTCCGCCGCATTTATCGCAAACGCCTTCTACCTTAGACGGTTTAAAAGAAATATGATATGTCGCGCCACAGGAGCGGCAAATCTGACGGCCTGTCGTCCGCTTAATCAGTTCTTCATCAGGAACGGAAATGTTGACGACTCCGTCGAGCTTAATGCCCAAATCGCTGAGAATCGCGTCGAGGGATACGGCCTGGGACGTCGTGCGCGGGAATCCGTCGAGGATAAACCCTTTCTTGCAGTCGTCTTTTGCCAGGCGTTCTCTTACGATACCGACAGTAACGGCGTCCGGTACGAGCTGACCGTTATCCATATACTTCTTAGCTTCCAAACCAAGGGGAGTCTGTTCTTTAACAGCTGCTCGGAACATATCGCCCGTTGAAATCTGGGGAATACCATATTTTTCAATCAATCGTTCGGCCTGCGTGCCTTTGCCGGCACCCGGAGGCCCCATTAAAAGAATGTACATGTAAACTACCCCCTTATCATTTCATAAAGCCCTGATACTGTCTGTTGAGCAACAACGATTCGGCCTGCTTCATCGTATCGATAGCGACGCCGACTACAATCAGCAGCGCCGTACCGCCGAAATACACACCTTCAATGCCCGTAATCCAGCCGATGAAGTTCGGCAGAATGGCGATGAAGGCGAGGAAGAACGAACCTGCCAAGGTAATACGCGTCATAATTCTATCGATATACAAAGCTGTCGGCTGGCCCGGACGAATACCGGGGATAAAGCCGCCGTACTTCTGCATGTTTTCCGTAAGCTGCGGAATATTCAGCGAAATAGCGGTATAAAAATAAGTAAAGAAGATAATCAAAATGGCGTACATAATGGTGTTGGTCACCGTACCCCATGCAAACCATCCGGCAATCATCTGTACCGTTTCATTCTGTACGAACTGTGCAATCGTAATCGGGAACATCAGCACGGACGAGGCAAAGATGATGGGGATAACGCCAGCCTGATTGACTTTCAAAGGAATATGCGTCGAATGGCCGCCGTACATCTTCCGGCCGACAATCCGTTTCGCATACTGCACAACGACGCGCCGTTGTCCCTGCGTCACCTCAATGACTACGACAATCATGAAGAGGGCGATCAAGGCAAACAACAGCACCTGGAAAATATTGATGGAACCTGCCTGAATATATTTGTATACAGTCATGCAGCCATCGGGGAACCGCGCTACGATACCGGCGAAGATAATCAGCGAAATGCCGTTGCCGATGCCGCCTGCTGTAATCTGGTCGCCCAGCCACATGAGGAAACACGTGCCGGCCGTCAGAATCACTGCTACCATAAATACCATGGCCCAGCTGTCGTTTACGAAAGCGTTGTTTACTTTCAGCGCATAGCTCATGGCAAAGGCCTGGATGAAACCTAAGACTACCGTGCCATACCGGGTGACCTTCTGGATTTTTTCACGGCCGTCCTGATTGTCCTTCGCCCACTGCTCAAAGGTCGGAACGACCGACGTGAGGAGCTGCATGATAATGGACGCGTTGATATACGGCGTAATACTCATAGCGAGGATAGAAAACTTACTCAAGGCGCCGCCGGAAAATAAATCCAACAGGCCAAATAAGTTGCCGCTGCTGAAAAGATTTTCAATGACTGAGGCGTCTACTCCCGGAACAGGGATGTGGACACCTAGTCTGAAAATAATGAACATGATCAAGGTGAAAACTGCGCGTTTCCGGAACTCCGGAACGTTCAGCACATTCTGGATGTTCTCTAACACCTTAGATCACCTCTACCTTACCACCAGCTGCTTCAATTTTTTGCTGCGCCGATTTCGTGAAGCCCTGCGCTACAACGGTAAGGGATTTTTCCAATTCGCCGTTGCCGAGGATACGAACACCGTCGCATACGTTTTTAAGAATACCTGCTTCTACCAATGCAACAGGATCTACCGTCGTGCCGTTTTCAAAGCAATTCAGTACAGAAACGTTAACTTCTGCATACTGTTTAGCCCAGATATTTTTGAAACCGCGTTTCGGGAGCAAACGGTACAGAGGCATCTGGCCGCCTTCAAAGCCCGGGCGTTTACCGCCGCCGCTACGGGAAAGCTGGCCCTTCATGCCCTTGCCGGCCGTCTTGCCGTTGCCGGAGCCAATACCGCGGCCTACGCGATTGCGTTTTTTCTTGGAACCAGGAACAATACTCATTTCATGAAGTTTCAATTCAGCGCACCTCCTTCTATCTTAGATTTCTTCTACTTTGATTAAGTGTTCTACTTTATGAAGCATCCCTTTGATCTGCGGGGTTACTTCTTTTACTACGCTGGAATTCGTCTTGTGGAGACCCAGGGCAACGACAGTTGCGCGCTGGTCGCCAGGACGGCCTGCGAGACTCTTTACGAGCGTAACTTTTACTTGAGCCATCTTGTGTATCCTCCCTTATTAACCGTAAATTTCTTCTACAGTTTTGCCACGGAGTTCAGCAACTTTGTTGACATCCTTCAAACGGCTCAAGCCTTCGATCGTAGCCTGAACCATGTTGTTCGGGTTGGAAGAACCGATGGATTTTGTAAGGATGTTGCGGACGCCAGCCAATTCCAATACGGCACGTACAGGACCGCCTGCAATAACTCCAGTACCTTCGGCAGCCGGTTTCAGGAATACTTTGCCAGCGCCGAAAACACCTGTAATCGGATGGGGAATGGAACCGTTTTTCAAGGAAACAGTTACCAAATGTTTTTTAGCGTCTTCAACACCTTTGCGGATAGCTTCGGGAACTTCGCCGGCTTTACCTAATCCTGCGCCGACTCTGCCGTTGCCGTCGCCGACAACAACCAACGCACTGAAGGAAAAACGGCGGCCGCCTTTAACTACCTTAGCAACACGGTTGATGAATACGACATTTTCTTGTAATTCGAGACCTGCATGGTCAACTTTTGCCATGTGTTATTTCCTCCTTGATTAGAATTTCAAGCCAGCTTCACGAGCGGCTTCAGCAAGAGCGGCAACACGGCCATGATAGATATAACCGCCGCGGTCGAATACGACCGTCGTGATACCTTTTTCAAGAGCACGTTTTGCAACTAATGCGCCAACTAATTTTGCGCCTTCAGCATTGCCACCGCTGACGTTCTGAGCTTTAATTTCCTGATCCAACGAGCTGGCGGAAACCAAGGTAACGCCCTTCGTATCGTCGATGACCTGAGCATAAATATTGGAAAGGCTGCGGAAAACATTCAGACGAGGACGTTCAGCCGTACCGTTGATGTGTTTGCGCAAGCGCCAATGACGTTTCAAGCGAATTGCATTCTTACTGGATTTCAAGGAATTCACTCCTTTCTATGATAAGCTTACGTTAATTATTTCTTCGAACCAGCTTTGCCGGCTTTACGACGTACATGTTCGCCAGCATAGCGAATACCTTTTCCTTTGTACGGTTCAGGCAGGCGATAGCCGCGGATTTTAGCAGCGAATTCGCCGACAGTTTCATTATTAGCGCCGGATACGACGATTGTCGTTGCCGTCGGGCATTCGACCGTAACGCCTTCCGGAGCGTCTAATTCGAGGGGATGGGAGAAGCCGAGAGTCAAGGCCAGTTTCTTGCCTTTCATCTGTGCTCTGTAACCAACGCCGACGATTTCCAATTCTTTCTTAAAGCCTGTCGTAACGCCTGTTACCATGTTGGCAACGAGAGCGCGGGTCAAGCCGTGCAGGGCACGATGTTCTTTTTCGTCAGACGGACGTTCTACAGTAATGACGTTGTCAGCAACTGTAATTTTCATATCCGGGTGAAGCGTACGAGTGAGTTCGCCTTTCGGGCCTTTGACGGTAATCACGTGGCCATCGAGGTTGACATTTACGCCTGCCGGGATATCAATAGGCATTCTACCTACTCGGGACATATTGACACCTCCAAATATTACCAGACGTAAGCGATAACTTCGCCGCCCAAGCCGAGTTTACGAGCTTTTTTATCGCTCATAACGCCCTGGGACGTAGAAATAACAGCGATTCCCAAACCGCCGAGAACGCGGGGCAGTTCTTCTTTGCCGGCGTATACGCGCAGGCCCGGTTTAGAAATTCTCTTGATGCCGGTAATTACTTTTTCTCTATTGGAACCATATTTTAACGTAACTTTCAGCGTTTTGCCTTCGTTTACGGATTCATAATTCTTAACAAAGCCTTCTTCTTTCAAGATTTCGAGGACAGCGGCCTTCATCTTGGAAGCGGGCATTTCTACTTTTTCATGATAAGCCGAATTGGCGTTACGGATTCTGGTGAGCATATCCGCAATCGGATCGGTCATTGCCATTGTCTAAAAACCTCCCTTCGTGAAATACATTACCAGCTGGCTTTTTTAACGCCAGGAATCTGTCCTTTGTAAGCCAGTTCACGGAATGTAATGCGGCAGATGCCGAACTTACGCATATAACCGTGAGGACGGCCGGTTACTTTGCAACGGTTGTGCAGGCGTACCGGGGACGAGTTGGCCGGCAACTTAGAAAGCGCTTCATAGTCGCCCTTAGCTTTCAGTTCAGCACGGAGCTTTGCATAGCGGGCAACCATTTTTTCACGTTTCTTTTCACGTTCAAGCATAGATTTCTTTGCCATGTATGTTATCCTCCTTAATTACTTTTCAAACGGCATACCCATCATCGTCAGCATATCGCGGCCTTCTTCGTCCGTCGTAGCTGTGGTGACGATGGTGATGTCCATACCGCGGGCTTTATCGACCTTATCATATTCGATTTCCGGGAATATGAGCTGTTCCTTTAAGCCCAAGGTGTAGTTGCCACGGCCGTCAAATCCCTTTGCGCTTACGCCATGGAAGTCGCGGACACGAGGCAGAGCCAAATTCATCAATTTATCGAGGAATTCATACATCCGTTCGCCGCGGAGCGTTACTTTGCAGCCCAGGTTCATGCCTTCGCGGATTTTAAAGGCCGCGATGGATTTCTTGGCTTTCGTAATGATCGGCTTCTGACCGGAAATGATCGTCATATCGTTTACAGCAGCGTCCAAGGCTTTGGAGTTGGTAACAGCTTCGCCAACAGCCATGTTGATGACAACTTTTGTAACCTTCGGAATCTGCATTACATTTTTATAATTGTATTTTTCCTGCAAGCCTTTAGTGACTTCGGAAAGATATTTATCTTTTAATCTGGACACTTCTCAAGGGCCTCCCTTCTCAATTAGATGTTCTTGCCGCTCTTAACGGCAACGCGTACTTTCGTACCGTCGGCCTGCTGAACCGTTCTGACGCGGGTCGGCTTGCCGCTTTCAGGATCTACGAGCATAACGTTGGAAACGTGGATAGCTGCTTCCTTCGTGATAATGCCGCCTTGAGGATTGTTCTGACTCGGTTTCGTATGGCGCTTAACCAGATTAAGGCCTTCTACTACAACGCGGTCCTTTTTCGGATATGCTGCAATGATTTTGCCTTTTTTGCCTTTTTCTTTACCGGCGATGACGATAACCGTATCGCCTGTCTTAACGTGCATTTTTCCCATCGAGAACACCTCCTCCGATTATAATACTTCCGGAGCCAGGGAGATGATCTTCATGAAATCTTTTTCACGCAGTTCTCTGGCAACCGGCCCAAAAATACGAGTACCTTTAGGGCTTTTATCATTATTGATTACGACAGCTGCATTTTCGTCGAAACGGATGTACGAACCGTCTACGCGGCGCAATCCTTTTTTAGAACGAACGATAACAGCCTTTACTACGTCGCCTTTCTTGACAACGCCACCGGGTGATGCATCTTTAACAGACGCTGTAATGATATCGCCAATGTTGCCATATTTACGATATGAGCCACCCATGACCTGGATGCACAAAAGTTTTTTGGCACCGGTGTTATCGGCAACATTCAACATAGTTTCTTGCTGAATCATGGCTTAACCTCCTAGTTAATTCAAGCTTATTTAGCTGCTTCTACGATCGTCACAACTCTCCAGTGTTTCTGCTTGGACAGGGGACGGGTTTCTTCGATGCGTACGATATCGCCGATATGGCATTCGTTGTTTTCATCATGCGCTTTGAATTTTACAGTCGAAATAATCGGTTTTTTGTACAGCTTATGCTGCGTCTTATATTCTACAGCAACAACAACGGTTTTGTCCATTTTATCGCTGACAACTTTACCTACGCGGATTTTCCGTTCGTTTCTTTCCATCTGTGCTTGTAACCTCCTTTTAGATTCCAATCGAGTACGTTATCTTACGCCTGCGCTTTCAATTCTGCTTCACGCTGTACCGTTTTGATGCGGGCGATAGTCTTTTTAACTTCGCGGATACGCATTGGATTTTCTAATTGGCCGGTCGCATGTTGAAAACGGAGGTTAAACAATTCTTCTTTAAGGCTAACCACCTTTTCATCCATTTCGGCAGCGCTCAGAGCACGGATTTCTTTAACCTTCATTTTATTCACCACCTAATTCCTGACCTCTAACAACAAACTTCGTTTTAATCGGCAGTTTATGGCTTGCAAGACGCATAGCTTCGCGAGCTACTTCTTCGCTTACACCGCCCATTTCAAAAAGTACGCGGCCCGGTTTAGCAACGGCTACCCAGTATTCGGGAGCGCCTTTACCGGAACCCATACGAGTGCCAGCCGGTTTAGCCGTAATCGGCTTATCCGGGAAAATTTTAATCCAAACTTTACCGCCACGTTTGATATAACGAGTCATAGCAATACGGGCAGCTTCGATCTGACGGTTTGTAATCCAAGACGGTTCTGCTGCTACCAAACCGAAATCGCCGTGAGCGACTTTATTGCCGCGCTGAGCCTGACCTTTCATGCGGCCGCGGAACTGTTTACGATATTTAACACGTTTTGGAATTAACATTATGCTTCACTCCCTTCGTGTTTTTTCTGCGGAGCTTTTTTAGCTTCCGGCAGGATTTCACCTTTGTAGATCCAGCATTTTACGCCGATGCAGCCGTATGTCGTATGAGCTTCAGCGAAGCCGTAGTCGATATCGGCGCGGAGCGTATGCAGAGGAATAGAACCGTCGCGAACGCTTTCGCTGCGAGCGATTTCAGCGCCGCCTAAACGGCCGGAGCACATGATCTTAACGCCTTTTGCGCCCATGCGCATCGTACGGCCTACGCACTGTTTCATAGCGCGGCGGAAGCCGATGCGGCGTTCGAGCTGGCTGGCTACGTTTTCAGCAACGAGGGTTGCGTCCATTTCAGCCTGTTTGATTTCGGCGATGTTAACGTCGACAGTTTTCGTCGTGAAAGCTTTCAGCGCTTTCTTAATATCTTCAATGCCTGCGCCGCCGCGGCCGATAACCATGCCCGGTTTAGCAGTATGGATAATCAATTTGATACGTTTTGCAGAACGTTCGATTTCAATACGAGAAACGCCTGCGATGAACAACTGTTTCTTTAAGAATTCACGGATTTTTACGTCTTCATTCAGAAGTGTTGCATAATCCTTTTCAGCATACCATTTCGCATCCCAGGGTTTTACAACGCCAACACGAAATCCATGGGCATTAACTTTTTGACCCACTACGTTTCCCTCCTTATGCTCTTTCTTTTACGACAACAGTCAAATGACTGGAATGTTTCAAAATCTTGAAAGCCTGTCCACGGCTGCGCGGATGAATACGTTTCATCGTGGAGTCCTGGTCGACAAAAATTTCCGAAACATACAATTTATCTACATTCATGTCGTTGTTGTGTTCCGCGTTCGCTACGGCGGAGCGCAGTGCTTTTTCAACTACGCGGGAACCGACTTTCGGCGTAAATTTCAAGATAGAGAAAGCTTCGCCTACATTTTTGCCCCGAACCAAATCAGCTACGATTCGAATTTTACGGGGGGCAATGCGGATATGTCTAGCAATTGCTCTTGCTTCCATTGATGTTACCTCCCTTATTTCGTTGCTTTTTCAGATTTAGCGTGGCCTTTGAATGTACGAGTCGGCGCAAATTCGCCCAACTTATGACCTACCATGTCTTCTGTAACATATACAGGAACGTGTTTCCGGCCGTCGTGAACAGCAATCGTATGACCTACGAAGCTAGGCAAAATCGTGGATGCACGAGACCAGGTTTTTACTACTTTCTTTTCATTAGCTTCATTCATAGCGTCGATTTTCTTCAGCAGGTGGAATGCTACGAATGGGCCCTTTTTAACGGATCTGGACACTTAATTATCTCCTTTCCACAATCTTATTTACGTCTCTTCACAATAAATTTATTGGAAGCTTTTTTAGATTCACGAGTCTTAACGCCATAAGCAGGTTTACCCCAAGGAGTAACCGGACGTTTACGGCCAACAGGAGACTTGCCTTCGCCGCCGCCATGCGGATGGTCGCACGGGTTCATAACGACGCCGCGGTTGCCCGGACGGATGCCCTTCCAGCGGGAACGGCCGGCTTTACCAACGGTAATGTTTTCATGGTCCGTATTGCTGACTACGCCTACCGTAGCGCGGCATTTGATATGGACCTGACGAAGTTCGCCCGAAGGAAGACGGAGCAGCGCATAATTGCCTTCTTTAGCCATGAGCTGTGCCGATTCACCGGCGGAGCGAACCATCTGGCCGCCTTTGCCGATTTTCAATTCAACGTTGTGTACCAACGTACCGAGAGGAATATTAGCCAAGGGCAATGCGTTGCCGATCTTGATATCCGATTCGGGGCCGCTGTAAACAACGTCGCCTACTTTAAGGCCGTTCGGAGCGATGATATAGCGTTTTTCGCCGTCTGCATAGAACAGCAGGGCGATATTAGCAGAGCGGTTCGGATCGTATTCGATCGTCGCTACTTTTGCAGGAATGTTATCTTTAATACGTTTGAAGTCGATCAAACGATAACGGCGTTTGTGACCGCCACCCTGATGACGGACTGTCATTCTGCCGCTGTTATTACGACCGCCCTTGCTGCTTACTTTAGCCAGCAAGGATTTTTCCGGTTTGGACGTCGTGATGTCTTCGAAAGTCGAAACAGTCATGAAACGACGGCCGGCGGAATACGGTTTAAATGATTTAATGGCCATTGTAGTGCCTCCTCCTTTATTTCGTTATCCCTTAAGCTCCTTCAAAGAATTCGATTGTTTCGCCTTCCTGAAGTGTTACGATGGCTTTCTTGTAATCCGGGCGTTTGCCGATATATTTGCCCATGCGTTTGAATTTACCCATCATACGAATCGTGTTGACGCTCTTTACTTTTACGCCGAACACAGCTTCAACAGCTTTACGGATTTCGATTTTATTGGCATGGAGCGGTACTCTGAAAGTATATTTGCCATCAGACATCATCATCGTTGTCTTTTCAGTAATAACCGGTTTTAACAAGATATCATGCATCATCATTACGCGAGCACCTCCTCAATCTTGGCTACAGCGCTCTTTGTGACAAACAATTTTGTGTGGTGGAGCAAATCAAAGATGTTCACGCCTTCAGTGGAAACAGCTTTGACGCCAGTGATGTTACGGGCGCAGCGCGCGACGATTTCGTCATTATCCGTAATGAAGAGAACTTTTTCACCGGCAAACTTGAAGTTGTTGATGATGTTGACGATTTCTTTCGTCTTCGGAGCTGCCAAGGTGATTTCGTCCAATACGAACAATTCATTCGTATTTACTTTATCGCTCAGAGCGGATTTAACAGCCAGACGTCTTGCCTTGCGAGGCATTTTCTGAGCGTAAGAGCGCGGATGGGGACCCCAAATGGTGCCGCCGCCAACCCACAACGGGCTGCGGGTGCTGCCTACACGGGCCCGGCCGGTTCCTTTTTGTTTCCAAGGTTTCTTGCCGCCGCCACGAACCAAACCTCTGGTTTTCGTGGAGTGCGTGCCTAAACGTTCGTTAGCGAGCTGACGAAGAACGGCCTGTCTCATGACAGCTTCGTTTACTTCAACGCCAAATACGCTATCGTTTAATTCGATTTCACCGGTCTGTGCGCCGGCAATATTATACGTGCTTACTTTTGGCATTATTATTTATCCTCCTTCCTGTGTGACAACAATTAGCGGGGTTTTACAGTATCACGGATCATGACAAGGCTGCCTTTAGCACCCGGAATACCGCCTTTGATCAAGATAAGGTTTTTATCCATGTCGACTTTTACGACGGAGAGATGAAGAACCGTTGCCTGATTACCACCCATTTGTCCAGGAAGTTTTTTACCTTTGATGACTTTACCGCCACCGCCGCTGATCATAGGTCCGAGAGAACCAGGTTCACGGTGAGATTTAGAGCCGTGAGTCATTGGCCCGCGATGGAAGCCGTGACGTTTGATGGTACCTGCAAAACCTTTCCCCTTGCTGGTGCCAATTACGTCGACGAGATCGCCGCTTGCGAATATATCAGC
This sequence comes from Megasphaera sp. An286, assembly GCF_002163455.1. Classification (NCBI taxonomy): domain Bacteria; kingdom Bacillati; phylum Bacillota; class Negativicutes; order Veillonellales; family Veillonellaceae; genus Megasphaera; species Megasphaera sp. An286. The sequence goes on from NZ_NFIY01000027.1 coordinate 19,614, forward strand.
TGCCAGAGTTTGGCCTACCGTGTATTCCGGCGTATCTGTCAAACGGAATTCGCGAAGATACTTAACAGGAGCTACGCCTGCTTTGTCGAATTGACCCTTAACGGGTTTTGTCAGATGTTTTTCTTTGATTTCGCCATAGCCCAGCTGAATGGAGTTGTATCCGTCCGTATCAACGGTTTTTACGCGGACAACGACATTCGGCGAAGCTTCGACGACTGTTACGGGGATGACTGCGCCTTCTTCAGTAAAAATCTGAGTCATACCCAACTTTTTCCCCAAAATAGCTTTAGACATAATCGCACCTCCTCCTATAATTTGATTTCAATGTCTACGCCAGCCGGCAGGTCGAGTCTCATCAAAGCGTCAACAGTTTTATTGGAAGCTTCGAGAATATCGATCAAGCGTTTGTGCGTACGCAGTTCGAACTGTTCACGAGAATCTTTGTTTACGTGGGGCGAACGCAGAATCGTGAAGATGTTCTTTTCCGTCGGAAGCGGAATCGGGCCAGATACCATAGCACCTGTCCGTTTCGCCGTATCGACGATTTTCGCCGCGCTCTGATCCAACGTCTTGTGGTCATAAGCTTTGAGGCGAATTCTGATTCTTTCCTGTTTTGCCATTACTTAATTCCTCCTAACGTCCATTTCTTAGAATAGACTGCTCCATAGGAGTTTCCCCGCAGGGCGGGCAACATCCTATATCATAGTTTTTTTACGCATAGTCAGGGCATCCCCTGTTGTCGCGTACTTAGATAGTTTACTACAAAAAGAGCGGGCATGCAAGGATTTTTCTACGTTTTTCCGTACTTTTTCTAGGGAGCCGAATCAATTTTGCATGGAATTTATTCTGTAAAATCATGGTAAAGAAAAGAGCTGCAAGCCAATGCTTGCAGCTCTTTCTATGTCTTAATCTGCCCGTAATCTTACGGCGAATTACGCTTCGATTTCAGATACGACGCCTGCGCCTACCGTACGGCCGCCTTC
>NZ_NFIY01000028.1:0-17470 GCF_002163455.1 Megasphaera sp. An286
TTATTGGTATTACCTGTTTTGAAATCTTATTGCTAAGACCTCGCACTCTGGCGTATTGTTTCGTATCACACTGTTCAGTTTTCAAAGGCCATGCCGTCTCGCGACGACTTGTATATTTTACCAGACTCGTCCGAGCTTGTCAAGCACTTTTTTGAAGTTCTTTTCAAGCGAACCGGCTATCCGGCCTGCCGCGGCGTCCTGCCGCAACAGCTTGTTTAGTATATCCCCTTTTCGTCCTGTTGTCAATACCTTTTTCACAAATATGCAGAACCGGCAATCGTCTGTACCTTACCAAATTTGGATTCCAGTGCTGCAGCCACCTTATATACGTGCTTAATTTCCAGCCTCTCTTTATGTATATAAGACGCCCAGCGATTCTAATGCTTCCTGAATGGCGTCTATGTCTTCCTGGCAAGCCGCCGTCACCAAATGCGTATGTATGCCGCCGCTGATCCGGCTTAGGAGTTCTGCCTGCGAGTCTTTCATCTTTTTGACATATTGTTTGACGTCGCGGCGCGAGCGGAGATTCAGCGTACCTTCCAGATTGCCGTACACTTCGTGTTCAATAACGACATTATGAACGACGCCGCCATTATCCACAATAGCCTCTAATTCCGCCTGCATCAATTCCATGTCATGACAGCATACAAATACATGCTGCACACCCGGGAGAATATCGCCGATCAGCTGATAGCCCCGCGGCGTCGATACGATGCCCAGGCCTTCTGCCCGCAATATAGCCACGTCGCCGACGATGATCTGCCGGCTGACATCACACTGCTGCGAAAGCTCCGTTCCCGTAACGGCACCTTTCGCATTTGTCAAAATCTGAACGATGCGCTTTCTTCTTTCTGCACTATCCACGCGCCGCGCCTCCTTATCTTTTCCGATGCTCCCTATTGCTTTGCGCCCTGATGAGCATACAAATAATTCTTCCCCATAAAAAACCTAAAAAAATTCCCGGAATAAAGCCGATCATTTCATTGAATATCCATGACTGGCTAAAAAAAGGAAATACATAGGCTGCAAACTGAATCCCGCCGAACAGAAGCACTGCGGCGACCAATATAACCGGCGCCAACAGCAGCGGCGGACATTGGATCATATACCCGTCTTCCAACACCTGCATTAGGGGAAAACGCCGGCGAAAATATACGGAAATCCCAGCGCCGAACAAGCCTCCTAGCAGAAACCATAGCACGGCCAATGCAAAAAATACGGCAAAATAATATATAATGCCAATCCCCCACAATAAAAACACGATATAGGGTATGACGATGACAAAGGGCATACAGTTCCTCGGTCTTTGAAAATAGCAGGCATAGGTAAAAAGGATACCAGCCATAATAATTTGAAATCCAGTTAACACATCGTATGCAGGAATCATACGCTCATCTCTCCTTGCAGTCTCCATGTTGTTTTTGCACTCTTTTCCGGGAATCAATACTTATATTATAGGGTATATCAGATAAAATTTAAATACTATTGCATCGCCAGTTCGCTCCTGAAAGGCTGCTCCGCCACTGCGACGAATCATAAAGGCAAACAAAAAAAAGACCCCGACGCAAATCGAGGTCTTGACTGCCCTTAGCAGATCCTATTATAAATTGGAGAAGTCTAATGTAGCAAACAAATCATCCAGCGTTTCGGCACGACGAATCTGCGTTACGCTGCCGTCGGCATGGAGGAGCAGTTCTGCCGAACGAAGCTTGCCGTTGTAATTAAAGCCCATGGAATGGCCGTGAGCGCCTGTATCGTGAATGACGAGGACGTCGCCGTCGTTAATTTCCGGAAGGGCCCGGTCGATAGCAAATTTATCGCAGTTTTCGCAGAGCGATCCCGATACGTCATAGATATGATCCTTCGGCGCGTTTTCCTTGCCCATGACAGTGATATGGTGATACGAACCGTACATGCCGGGACGCATGAGGTTAGCCATGCAGGCGTCGACGCCAATGTATTCCTTCCAGATATGTTTATGGTGAATCGCCGTCGTGACGAGATAACCGTAAGGACCTGTAATGGCGCGGCCGCATTCAAAAGACATGCGGATATTGCCGAGACCGGCCGGAACCATGATTTCTTCGTAATGAGCCTGAATGCCCTTGCTGAGTTCATCATAATCGATGAAGGACTGTTCCGGTTTGTAGGGCAATCCAATGCCGCCGCCGAAATCGAGAAATTCGATGTCGATGCCGACGTTCTTCTGTACGTCTACAGCCAATTCAAACATCATTTTAGCTGTGTTGATTAAGCCGTTGACGTTCAATTCATTGGAAACGACCATCGTATGGAGGCCAAAATGCTTAACGCCTTTTTCTTTCAGAATACGGAATGCCTCAAAAATCTGTTCGCGCGTCATGCCGTATTTTGCTTCTTCCGGCGTACCGATGATGGCGTTGCCTTCTTTCAGCAGCGGACCGGGATTGTAACGGGCGCAAATCCATTCCGGCAGCGGGCCGTATGTTTCCAAATACTCAATCATCGTAATATCGTCCAAGTTGATGAGAGCGCCTAATTCCATCGCTTTCTTGTATTCTTCGTACGGTGTATCATTGGAAGAAAATACGATATCGTGGCCTGTAATGCCGACCTTTTCACACAATACCAATTCAGCCATAGAGCTGCAGTCCGCGCCGACGCCTTCGGCCTGAAGAAGTCTCATGAGATAGGGATTCGGCGTAGCCTTGACTGCAAAATATTCCTTGAAATCCGGAGCCCAGGAAAAAGCCTTGATCAGCTTCCGCACGTTGTCGACAATGGCCTTTTCATCATAAATATGAAAGGGCGTAGGATATTTAGCGATAATGTCGCGAATCTGCTGTTCCGTAAACGGTACTGTTTTCTTGTTCATTACATTCAACTCCATTTTATATATACAACATAATAGTAAAATTATAAATGAAACATACTTTCAATTCATTGCTTCCTTACGGCTAATATTATATAATAGCCATAGGCAATTTGTAAAATAGATTATTCTAATTTAATCAATTCGCATTTCAAATTATAAAGCAAAGGACTACCTCATGGATACTACGACACTTCGCACCTTTATCACCTTAGCGGAAATAAAGAATTTTACCAAGACGGCGCAGCAGCTCTTCGTCGCCCAATCGACCGTAACTAACCGCATCCGCGACTTGGAAACGGAACTGGGCGTCGCCTTGTTTATCCGCAATCACAAGCAAGTCGACCTGACGCCGGCCGGCTTGAAATTTCTCGAATACGCCCAGCGTTTTATCGAATTGGAAACTGCGGCGCTGCAAGATGTGCAGGCCTCTCCTACGTATGCCAAAAAAATCAATATCGGTACGACAAATACGATTTATGAGTGTCATTTACAGAAAAAAATCCGGGCCTACTTGCATACGAACCCGGACATATCCCTCGGCGTGACGATCAGCCATACCCTCGACATGCTGCAAAAATTGCAGGACGGCATGCTGGACGCCGTATTTTCATTCAGCGCCATCTTCCGCGACGGCTATATATGCCAGCCCTACCGCACGGATACGCTGGTCCTCGTCTGTCAGGCCGACGATAAGGAATACGCTTCCGGCATCTATAAAAGCGACCTGCAAAAGATCAATTATTTATTCTGCAATTTCGCCCTGCAGGGAGTCGGCCTGTATATTCAGGACTTGTTTCCCCGGTATCACCGCTTCCCTATGGAAATCGACAACAGCACCAAGCTGCCCCAATATGTAGCCGAAGGGCTGGGGTATACGTTCCTTCCCCGCAGCCTCATTGAAGACGATTTGCTGCTGGGAAAGCTGCGGGCGATTCCGCTCCTCGACTTTGCACCGCCAAAGGTCGACAGCTACTATATTACCCGCAGCCCCGGCAACGTCCCCGATTCGCTGGAAGCCTTTCTGCTGCAGCCGTAAAACTTTCATTTCCACACAAAAATAAGAGCCCCATAGAGGCTCTTATTTTTGTGCAGTATTACATATTTATGCGTGCTCCCGCTCGTTGCGGGCCGGGCATTGCGAACTATCTTTAAACCAGCGGCACGGCTTGCAGCGCCGGCAGGGCACCGGTTCCTGTCCCGCCAATATTTTTCCGGACCACGCCGGGTCAGCTAAATGGCACCGGCCTACGGCAATGCAGTCGGCGTATCCTTTTTTCAGAATCAATTCGCATTCTTCGCCGCTCTTGATATTTCCCACCGCCAGGACCGGAATCTGCACGGCTTGCTTAACGCGCGACGCGGCGTATATCTTATTGTCGAGGGGAAAATCGTCGGGCACATCGTAATTTTTCGTCCCCGTAGAAATGCTCAGCAGATCTGCGCCGGCGCTTTCTAAAGCCTTCGCCAGGTCAATCAATCCGTCTATCGTCGGATAGCCTATGCGGGCGGACACGATAAAGTCCGATCCGCAGGCTTTTTTAATATCCTGAACTAATTCGACGAGCAGGCGGATACGATTTTCAAAGGAACCGCCGTATTCGTCATCGCGCGCGCTCGTCTCGATAACCTGGCAGAGATAGTATCCATGAGCGCCTTGTAATTCGACACCGTCAAAGCCCGCTTCACGACAGCGGACTGCCGCCCGGATAAAATCCTCTTTATAGGATAAAAATTGTTCCCTGCTGATATCGGCAATGGAATTTTCGTCCATCACTTTCAAACCGACGTTGGAAATCTGGATTAAACCGACGGCTCCGCCGGCCTTGACTATCTCAGCAAGCCGCCGCAAAGGGGGAATGAAATCGTCCTTCCACAGCCCGATAGCTTCGCGCACATCCCGCATTTCCGTCACGTTGCTTCCTTCCACGACGATCATCCCGGGATTGCCGGCCGTATAGGCTTGATACCGCTGCAGCATATACTCCGTAACGTAATTTCCCGGAACCTTTTGGATAATATCGGCCATCGGCGGTATGACAATACGATTGGGCATTGTCTTGCTTCCCACGGCCAGAGGCGCCGCTGCATGGGGAAATAAGCTATTCATAGTCTCACTCCTTCAGATGTATTTTTTTTAATCATAATATAGATGTCGCCGTTCCGTCAATTTTTTATATACATGGACATCCCGGCACGCTTATATTGACATTTGTACAGCCGCTCTGTATGATATATTTAGTTTTAATTAAAACCTTATATCTGTTATCTGGTAAAAGAAAGGAACATTCCGCATGAAAATAAAAGCGATATCGCAAGCCCTCGCCCTAAGCCTGTTTCTCTGTTCTGTCGGCGGCGCGGCGTTCGCTTCCAGTACCAGCCAACCGCTGGAAGTACGTCCAACCAAAGAAATGGTACAGCTTGTTTCCAACGTCGTCTATGCTCAGGTGCCCGATCGCGGCTACGTCAGCAAAGCCATGACGATGGACGTCCTTGTCCCCTGCGGAGAGGGGCCTTATCCGGCTATCGTATACATCAACGGCGGCGGCTTTATCAACGCCAATAAAGACGGCTACATCCAGCAGCGCCTCGAACTGGCCGAGCACGGCTACGTCGTCGCCAGCATCACCTATCGCATAGCGCCTGCATCGACCTTTCCGGCTCCGCTGGAGGACGTAAAATCAGCCATCCGGTATTTACGAGCCCATGCAGACCAGTTCCATATTGACTCGCAGCACATCGGCGTCATGGGCGGTTCAGCCGGCGGGTACTTAGCAGCCTTTGCCGGCACGACAAGCGGCACTCGGCAATTTGATTCCGGTGACAACCTGGAACAAACCAGCGACGTACAGGCCGTCGTCGATTTATACGGCGTATCGGATTTGACGGCCATCGGCGCCGACTACGGCCCAGATGTACAGGAACTGCACCGTTCTCCGGCAGCTACGGAAGCCCTGTGGATAAACGGCTCTCCCGTATTCGGCGGTAAAGACGGCGGCATAGACGCCAATCCCGAAGGCGCCGCCGCAGCCAACCCTATCTCCTATATTTCAGAAAAAACGCCGCCTTTTCTCCTGATGCACGGCGACGCCGACACAGTCGTTTCGCCCAGCCAGACGGAAATCCTTCGCGCCGCTTTGGCCCAGCACAACGTCGAAGCCCAGCGCTATGTCGTCAAAGGAGCCGGTCATGGCGGAGCACTGTGGATACAGCCGGAAATCATGAAACTCATCATTGACTTTTTCGACGCCCATTTAAAATAAAGGACGCATCAGCATATCTATACTAGAAAACGAGATGACGTATATGAAAATTTTCCTTCTTCGCAATGTTTACTTTGTCCTAGGCATTATCATCAACGCCTTGGGCATAGCCCTAATCACCAAGGCAGACCTGGGGACATCGCCCATTTCCAGTGTTCCTTACGTCCTGTGTCTGCATTTCACGCCAACCTTCGGGCAGTTTACCTTTATTATGAATATGTTTTTTATTCTCGCTCAAATACTGATCCTCAGAAAACGCTTCCGCCCGATTCAGTTCTTACAAATCGGCGTAGTCGCCTTATTCAGCGTCTGCATCGACCTTTTTATGTTCCTGTTATCCTGGGTTGAACCTACGGTCTTAATATTGAAGTTAGCAGCACTCTTAGCGGGCTGTCTAATCCTGGCATTCGGCATTTGTATTGAAGTGGCTCCTAATGTGCTCATGGTTCCCGGAGAAGGCTTGGTACAAGCGATTGCCGGGACATTCCGCTGGCGCTTTGGCACCGTAAAAATTGCCTTCGATACCACATTATTTCTGATTGCCTGCTCCATGTCCTTTGCTTTTTCCGGTATAGGCAATTTCGTCGGTCTTGGCGTCGGTACGATCATTTCTATGCTGCTCGTCGGCCGTTTCGTCAATTTAGTGAATATTCGCTTTGCCTTTATTCATCGCATTTCCGCCCTAGCCGTATTGGCGGCCTGGAACAAACGGCACCATGCGTCTAACGAGTCCTGCCGCCCCACATCGCATTAATATGCAAAATATTTTCCCACACACAACAGGGCGTCGAATGAAACGATCATCATTCGGCGCCCTGGTTTTATATACTCTATTGACAACGGTATCTTCTGCCATAGTCTCCGCCCATCCCGTCATCAGCATGAGTATAAAGCCCGCATTGACGACAATCAGTCAATGCGCACGAAGAGCTGCAGCAATTGTCATATACGCAAAAAACCGGAAACATTCGTCTCCGGTTTTAAAATACATATGCAATTACTGCGCTTTAGCTACGTCTACCAATTTAGCAAAAGCAGCTGCGTCGTTGACAGCCAAGTCGGCCAACATCTTACGGTCGACGATAACGCCGGCTTTCGTCAGGCCGCAGATGAAGCGGCTGTAGCTCATGCCCTGAGCGCGGGCTGCTGCGTTGATACGGGCGATCCACAATTTACGGAATTCGCGTTTCTTGGCGCGGCGGTCGCGGCGAGCGTAAAACAGAGCTTTCATTACGCTTTCATTAGCTTTTTTGAACAGACGGCTGCGGGTACCGCGGTAGCCTTTAGCCATTTTTAAGATTTTTTTATGACGAGCGTGTGCTGTAACGCCAACTTTAATTCTAGCCATTCTTAAGTTCCTCCAAATCTATACTAAATATATAAGCTGCTATTAGATGTACGGGCACATTTTGCGAACTGCTTCGTTCATCGTCTTGGAAACGAGCGTAGCTTTTCTCAGGTTACGTTTACGTTTCGGAGATTTGGATTCCAAAATGTGGCTCTTATACGGTTTCATGCGTTTGAATTTACCAGTACCAGTAGTTGTAAAACGTTTTGCCGCTGCACGGCGTGTTTTTAATTTCGGCATAATATATAAATCCTCCTCTTACTTCCCTTTAACGGCAGCGATGACCATCGTCATGTTTCTGCCTTCAATTTTAGGTTCTTTTTCTACGCGGGCGGTTTCTTTGAGCTCATCAGCAAAACGCATCAGCAGGTCTCGGCCCAACTCCGGATGGCTCATTTCCCGACCACGGAACATGATGGTAACCTTTACTTTGCTTCCTTCGCTCAAGAAACGCTGCGCAGCCTTCATCTTGACGTAAAAATCATGATCTTCAATGTTAGGACGTAATTTTACTTCCTTCATGATTAATACTTTCTGCTTCTTCTTGGCTTCTTTTTCCCGTTTTTGCTGTTCATACCGATATTTGCCGTAGTTCATGATGCGGCATACGGGCGGTTTGCCATTCGGTGCAACTTCTACTAAATCCATATGGCGTTCTTCCGCAATCTGGCGGGCAGAACGGAGAGACATTACACCAAGCTGTTCGTTAGTATCGCTGACCACGCGGACTTCACGGGCTCGAATCTGATCGTTGATACGCAATTCCTTACTAATTGCCTTTCACCTCCATAAAAAAAGAACGGACAGCATAACACTATCCGCTCGACTGATTCCTCATAAACCTTAGTAACACGAAAGCCATGTAAGGTGAGAAGCGGATAGCTTCTGCTTTATTTTCAACAAATGTAAGTATAGCAGGTTTATCTGCTGCTGTCAAGAAAAATCAGGTACAAAAAAAGAACCTGCCGAAACAGATTCTTTCTTTATTATGGCGGAGAGCGTGGGATTTGAACCCACGATAGAGCTTTAGCCCTATACATGATTTCCAATCATGCTCCTTCAGCCGCTCGGACAGCTCTCCATGGCTTACACATTGTTTTCCATTATTCAATTTCTGATACTCTCGGGATCAGCATCCAATGTGTAAAATATGGTCGGGGCGACAGGATTTGAACCTGCGACCTCTTAGTCCCGAACCAAGCGCGCTACCAAACTGCGCTACGCCCCGTCACCTGACTTGTATATAATACCACATCCAGGAGAAATGTCAAGGAAAAAAATAAAAAATGTGCCGGAGAGAGCAAACTTTTTTTACAGTTTGTCTCCCGGCATAGTACGTCCCCAGATACGGCCTTTGCCGTCGCCTTATGCGGCAGCCGCGTCCTGCCGATTATGGACGTGTTTCCAAATAAATCCTCCGGCTAAGGTGACAACCAGCAGCGCCGCCTTGACTTCCGACGGATACGCCGCAATAAACGAGACATATTCGGCCAGATAATGGTCCGTCGCCAGCATGCCGCCGGCAGCCCAGCCCAAAATCGCGCCGCCGATGTACATCAATATGGGGAACTTGTTCATGACCTTGACGACGATGGTGCTGCCAAAGATGATAATTGGCACGGATATGAGCATCCCGAAGATGAGCAGTCCCCAGTGGTTGCCCGTAACGCCAACAATCCCCAACACGTTGTCCAAGCTCATGAGCGCATCGGCCAGAATAATCGTCCGGACCGCCGCCCACAGAGAATCCTTCGCTTCGACTTTCACATCTTCCTCTTCATTGCGGGCTCCGATGAGCTTGATGCCGATGCCGATGAGCAGTATGCCGCCGACAGTCTTCAAGAAGGGAATATGGAAGAGCCAGGAAACAATAAAGGCCAAGGTAAACCGCAGGACAATGGCCCCAATCGTGCCGTATATAATAGCCCTCTTCTGCAAATGGGGCGGCAGGTTTTTCGCAGCCATGCCGATGACGATGGAATTATCGCCGCCAAGGGCCAAGTCGATCAAGATGACCTGGGCCACAATGCTGAAATCAAATAATAACGTCGCTTCTAACGCGTCCACAATGCATCCTCCTCATGATACAACATAACAGCTCCATTATAGTCGAAAAGGATGGGCAATACAAGTAAAATCGCAGAAAAGAAGCGCCCTCAAAAGAGCGCCTCTCTCATGACAGCCAATCTGATTATTCTTTAACGATAACCGATACGCCGTCGGGAATAACTGTAATTTTCGGTTCTGATACGCCTTTAGCAGTGACAATAGCCTTAGCCATAGCCAGCGCTTCATCAATGCTGGCGGCATATTTCATATGCATAGCTTCTACCATGTCTTTCGGCGCTTCCGTTACCATGATAATGGTATATTTCAGCAGCATGCGCAGAAGAATCTGCGATTCCCACTGGTCAAAGACCGTTTCGTTCCGGCCGCGGGCCAGGATGTCATCCATCGCTTTCTGTATGTCCGCCGCATCCTTCAGCGTGTTGTAAAAATCTTCGCCGCCATGGCCGTCGGAGCAAGCCGATACGTCAATGATAACACCGCCTTCTTTGCATGTCGCTTCCGCAGCAGTCATGCCCTTGACAGACTGGTAAATATTCTGATCCAGCGGATATCCGCCGTTTGTCGTAACGACAATATCTGCCGGCACAGGTTTCACGCCAGCAAGCTTCATTTCAAAGTCAACGCCGGCGTAATGAGCCTTTTCACTGTCTCCGGCAAAGGCTGCAATGACCTTCTTATCAGCGTCGATTACGACGTTGCAGATAAAGGCTAATTTAGCGGCTTTGGCAGCGTACAGCATGTCCTGATGAATCGGGTTGCCTTCCAATACGCCCGTGCGGGCATAGGGGCTGTTGATAAATTCCGAGCAATGGTTTGCCAGTACCGTAATCTTGCTGGCAATGCCCGGAAGGACGGATTTGCGGCCGCCTGACATACCGGCAAAGAAATGAGGTTCAATAAATCCTTCAGCAATAAGCAAATCCGTATGAGCCGCCGCTTTATTGATGAGGCATTCGCCGCCAGACGGCAAGGTGCCGATACTGACCATATCTTCATCCTTACGGCTGTCATGGATGACGAATGTTTCATGATCGGCAATTTCCTTGCCGTATTTCGCTACCAGCTCTTCATGCGTCGTAGGACGATGCATCCCCGTAGCAATCAGTATCGTAATGGCGATATCCGGATTCCCCTTCCGCAGTTCAGCCAGCAGCTGCGGCATGATAACATGGCTCGGGACGGGTCGCGTATGGTCGCTGGATATGATCGTGCACGTCTTTTTGCCTTTGGCCAGCTCGCTTAATTTCGGGCTGCCAATTGGATTTGCCAACGCGTCGGCTACCAATTCCGCTTCCGATTTCGGCGCTTTATATTCATGGGCATGAGACAGCAGTACACCTGCGACTTGTTCATCTGGCAGAGAAAAGGTAATCTTTTCCTTACCAAAAGGAATTGAAAAGTTTTTCATGATGCAATTCACCCTTTCTGTATTCCAACAACCATGTATAATTGTCGAAATTCATCACTTATTGTTTTAGCAATAATATACATTCTCATTATAATGGCTCAATACGTCCATTTTGAAAATAGTCCGTATACTACAAAAGGTAAAACCGAAACCGGTTTTACCTTTTGTATATATCTCAGTTATGAACTTTTAGATTATTCTTCTACAGGAACTTCGTCGTTGATGCTGACAACTTTGCCCGGGTTCATGATATTCTTCGGGTCAAGAGCTTTCTTAACAGCTTTCATCAGCTTCATTTCGATCGGGTTCGTGTATTTAGACATCAATGCAGCGCGTTTGTAGCCAATGCCGTGTTCGCCGGAGAGACGGCCGCCCAGGTTGTATACGAGTTCGTAAATTTCGCTCTGGATCTGCGGAAGCATTTCTTCCCATTCTTCCTGCGTACGGTCATCTTTCAGGATGTCGATATGAACGTTGCCGTCGCCGCAGTGGCCAGCGCAGTGCATAGCTACGTTGTATTTGTCAGCCAAGCGGGAGATCTGCTGTACAGCCTGCGGAATATCGGTCATCGGAACAACGATATCTTCCATGGAGAATACTAAGCTGCGAGCGCGGTCAGCTTCGAGGTATGCTTTACGGGATTTCCAGATAACAGCCGGGTTAGCAACCAATACGTCGAGGGCATTGTTTTCACGAGCCAATTCGTCGATCTTTTCGCACTGTTCGTCGAGGATATCTTCGCTGTCGCCGGCAATCTGAACGATGATGTAGTTGCCGATATCGGAATGCTGCAGTTTTTCGTTCAAGAAGATTTCAACCTGCTTGATGGAAGCGTTGTCCATGAATTCTACGCAGACCGGAGTAATACCAGCATTCATGATCTTCGGCGTCAATGCGATAGCGTCGTCGAGATTGTCGAATACTGCCAAGAGGTCCATCTGGTATTTCGGCAAAGCAACCAATTTCAGGTAAATCTTTGTGATAATGCCGAGGGTACCTTCAGAACCAATGTACAAGTGCATGAGCATGTAGCCCGTTGCGTTTTTACGGAATTTGCCGCCCAATGTAACGACTTCGCCGCTCGGAGTAACGACTTCGATACCCATAACCTGATCGCGGGTTACGCCATATTTAACAGCACGGTTGCCGCCGGCGTTCGTTGCAACGTTGCCGCCGATGAAGCAGGAGTCCCCGCTGCAGGGGTCGCCGCCGTAGAAGAGGCCTTCTTCTTTAACAGCGTTCTGGAGAACAGTCGTCGTAACGCCCGCTTCTGTAACGCAAACCATGTTCTGTTTGTCGATTTCGAGGATTTTGTTCATGCGTTCGATGGAAATGATAACGCCGCCGAACGTAGCAACAGCACCAGCTGCCAAGCCTGTGCCGGCTGCACGCGGTACCATTACGATATCGTTGTCATAGCACAGTTTAACGACTTTGGAAACTTCTTCCGTCGTAGCCGGCAATACAACGACCTGAGGCATCTTCATATAATGGGGGTCGGTTACTTCGTCATGAGAATACGGTTCGAGCTTGTCAGCATCCGTATACACGAATTTTTCGCCAACGATTTTTTTGAACTCTTCAATAAGTTCCGGTGTAACTTTACCTTTTGCCATAATACATAACCTCCAACATAAAATAATGATGACTGACATCTATCACTTTAACCGTTTCCGGTATAAAGAGCGCGTGATTGCTGCCTGTCAAAATTCCGCCGTAACGGAATCTTATACAACGTAACCAGCGTTTTCGAGGAAAAATAACTTTAATAGTATATCTCAGTTCTTTCCCTCTTTCGTGTCTTATTATACCGCATTCATTACAAAGTGTAAATTACATTTAGACATTTCACACATATATCTTTCGAATTATGAATCGGTCAGTTATTACATTATATCATGCTAACGTTTTATTTTTAAAATCCACATCATTACTCATAATATTTTAAGGTATGTGATTTTTTTCTCAAATAATGCATGACTTTATGTAATTTTCATTATTCATTTTTCATTAAATAGCATACACTTTTTATGCTGTGAGTCCCTGTCAAAAAAACAGCACGCCATCGGCAATATGGCATGTTGTTTTATCGTTAAAAGTATATATAGTCTACATCGTTTTATTCTTTTCCGCTGACGCAATGACCGCTTCTGCAACGGCCGCCCGGAAGCCCCTCTGTTCCAGAGCTAATACTGCCTCTATCGTCGTACCGCCGGGCGAGCATACGTCGTCTTTCAATTTTCCCGGATGCATGCCGCTTTCCAGCACCATCTTGGCTGCACCTAATACAGTCTGAGCGGCAAAGGTATAGGCCGTATGGCGAGGCATTCCTTCCAGCACGGCGCCGTCTGCCAAGGCTTCGATAAACATATATACGTAAGCCGGAGCGCTGCCGCTGACGCCGCATACGGCGTCGATCAGGCGTTCTTCCATGATTTCAGCCTTTCCGAAGCTGCGGAATATATCGAGCACGGCCTGTACATCTTCTTCCGCCGCATAGGCGTTCGGCGATACGGAGGCCATGCCTTCGCCGACCATCGACGGCGTATTGGGCATTACGCGGACGATCTTAGCCTGTTCCGGCAGGCATCCCGCCAAACGGTCCAGCGTCAGGCCGGCGGCAATCGAAATAATCACCGTATCATCTTTCACGTAGTCCCGTACTTCTTCCAACGACGACGGCAGGATGTGCGGCTTGACTGCCATAATAAGCCCTTGCGAACGTTCGGCTAACTCCGCCGCGGAATAAACGACGGAGGCGCCCGTTTCATCGGCTAAGGCCTGCGCTTTTGCGCTGTGAATATTGTATAACAGGATATTCCCCGGTTCTACCAATCCGGATGCAGCTAATCCTTTTACAATGGCCCGGCCCATATTGCCGGTACCGCAAATTCCGATAGTCTTAAACATGATTTCTACCTTCTTTCTGTTTTATGGCGTCTGTTGTTGCAGCTTACCTCTATTGTATATAAAACTTCCGCCGTCATAAAGAAAAATATCGGCATTTCTGACAGAAATTTCAATGCCTTACCCATTATTTTACGGGCCGTTCACGCCAATATGAAGAAGCCAGTTCTGTAACCGTTTCCGAAAAGGCCGAACCATCCGTCGCCGTATAATGAGCTGTCGCCTTTAATACGTGGCGGAAGCCGAGGTACAGCAGGGGGACGTTGATGTATACCAGCACGATATTGGCCAAGTCGGAAAAGGCCCATAAGTTGCTCAAGTCATATCCTGCCAGCTGCACCGTAATGCCGAAGGCCGAAACGACGATCCCTAAGGACCGGACAAAGTTGGCGGCAAAACGGCTGCGGCTGATGCGGTTGACGGCAATTTCCGAAAAGGTGATCATGCCGATCATCGTCGTATACGCAAATAAGCCGAAGCACAACGCCAACAAAAACAAGATGACCGATGTAATGCCCGACGGCGTCAATACATGAACGGACAACAAGAATTTAGGCAGCTGTCCCGCCGCGGCCCAGGCTTCCGGAGCCGCAGTCCAGGCATGGGCCATAATGACAACAAAACCTGTCATCGTGCAAATCACATGCGTATCTAATAGCACTCCCAAGGCGGCAATCATCCCCTGCTCGCAGGGATGTTTGGCGTCGGCTGCAGCCGCCGACATCGTAATCGTCCCCTGGCCGGCTTCGTTGGACATCAATCCCCTTTTTATCCCCTGTACCAATACGGTACCAAACAAGCCGCCAAATACGGCATCCGGCTGAAAGGCTCCGCCTAGGACAGCGCTGAAGAAATAGGGCACGCTGTTTACATTGGCAAAAACCAAGGCCAATACGGTCACGACATACACGACCGCCATAATGGGAACCAGCTTATTATTCGCGCTGGATACCCGTTTGATTCCCCCAAAAGCCATAACAGCCGCTACGAGCAGGACGATACCCGCCGCCGCCACGTAAAAGGCCGACATCGCCGCAATGGGATGGCCTGCCGCCAGCTCGCCCATAGCGCCAATCGAAGACACGACGTTAAAGGACTGCGCCGGCAGACAAAACATGGCGTAGAAAATATAAACGCCTGATAATATCGTACCGATCCACGCCTTATTTCCCAACAGCCGCCGGCCGTAGAAGGGCATGCCGCCGACAAACTCCCCGCCCTTTCGTTCCTTGCAGAGCTGAGCCAGCGTCGCTTCCGTATAAGCCATAGCCATTCCAAAGAACGCAGAAACCCACATCCAAAACAACGCACCTGGACCGCCGACGGAAATGGCCCCTGTCACGCCGAGAATATTTCCCGGCCCGACGCGCATGGCCGAGCTCAGGAAAAACGCAGCCAGCGGCGATATGCCCGTCGAGGCGGCGCGGCGGTGAATCAAGAGATTCATCCCTCTTTTAAACTGCCGGACTTGAATAAAGCCCAATCGGAGGGAAAAATAAATCCCCGTGCCAACCAGGACGATAACGGCCAGCGAAAAGCTGCCGAATACGGGAATGGCTTTATACCACTCCCAATTTGTCGGAACTTCCCATAAAAAATCAGATATAGCCGCTACGATAGAAAGAACCGAATTTAGTTGTTCAAAAAACTCCTTCATGCCCATCCCCCTCATAGAAAAAGCCGGTATAGTAACATCCTATACCGGCCTGCATAGACGTGATTATTGTTTTGCGCCCGTTGCTTCTACAGCAGATTTAATTTTAGCTGCCAGCCCCGTGATTTTTGCTTTAGATACGGAGCAAACGGCGAGGCGAACGCCCTTGCCAAGGGGAACTAAGAAGATATTTTCCTTTTCCAGCAAATCGCAGACAGCCTGAGAACCTTCCATAGGAATGGTGATGAAGAAGCCAGACAAGTACGGCAGGTATTTCAGACCGCATTCCTGCGCTTCTTTCATGAAGATATCGGCCCGTTCTTTAATAAGGGCGAAGTATTTAGCCCGTTCGGCGTCTAATTCGGCGACTTTAGCCGGATCTTTGCAAATATTAGCCATGGCTTTCATCGCGGCGCTGTTGGAATTAGACCAGGTTGCGCGGCTTGTATACTGATTAATAGCTACAAATTCGTTAGCAATATCTTCGTTAGCCGTCACGCAGATCATAGCGCCCATGCGCTGACCATACATGGTAAAGCCTTTGCTGCATGTATAAGCAACTACGACGAGAATATTATCCGGCAAGTTTCCAAATTTCTTGAAGAACTTGCGGCATTCTTTCTTTTCTCCGCTGTAGTCTAAATATGCAACGTCAGGAACGAGAATAATATTTTTATCCTTACCGGCAACGACGTCTTTCAAGAAAGCCAATACCGTATCCCAATCATCCGAGGACAAGGCAAAGCCCGTCGGGTTGTTCGCCGGCGAATTCATGATGATAACCGTATTGTACTGCTTTGCCACCATGTCTTCTACATGTTCCTTAAAGCTGGCGAAATTGAATTTTCCGTCTGAGCCGATCAATTCAAATTCCCGCAGATGGCGGCCGTTGTCATTGCACATGGAGCCATAGGCACCCCAATGCCAGTCGCTGGTCAGGATGTCGTCGCCCCATTCGGAATAGTTATGAATGACGTGATGGAGGACGCCGGAACCGCCGGAGGTTGCGCAAGCGCGGATGTAGCCTTCCGGACGGGATTCGCCAAAGCATTGGTCAATAACTGCATCCAAATAATCAGGATACCCCTGAATCGGCGCATACGCCACGATTTCTTTCGGCGTCAAGGCCTTGAACGCTTCTTCTACCACGTGAAGCATGACCAAATTGCCGTCTTCGTCCAAAATAGAGCCGACTGTGCCATTAATAACCTTGTCTGCCCCTAAGGTTTCAGCTAAGGCAACAGCCCGATTGTTAGCTCCAAAAATTTTATCTTCTGCACTCTTGCCTTTGGCCTGAGGTGCAGCGACGCTCTTTACCATAACAATCAACTCCTCTTTTTTATTACATACACATTTATACCACAAGAAAAGCAATCTGACAATAAAAGCTTAATCATCAGATATATGTATTCAAAATACAAGAAAAAACATGGATAAGATGGCGTGGGAAATAAAAGAATATTGTTTTATACAGATACATGATATGATTAAATCACATGTTTTGATGATACGCACTATGGAGATTTGTAAAGGATAGAAAGATAGCTATATAATCGAAGGTATACAAAAAGAACGCATATATGTCGTATACGTCTACTGGTAACGGTCGCCGCACCTATCAGTCGGATCTGCACACATGAATACTTCTTCATGACATGTGCTGCTTACGCACGGACCCGACATAAGCGACTTACACTCGTTTACGTGTCGTGTCTATCTGTTTAGGGTATCTCCATCAGGGCTTCGAATCGGTAGCCTTTGCAACGTGGGCCTATCGCTCTTCTATCTCATGTGTCCCGATTTGAAGTAAGCGACTCACGCGCGTCGCTTCGCTCCTTCAAACGGTGTTCCCTGCTTATGCTTATCCCAGGGCTTGCCCTGGGTAGATGGGAGGTCGTTGTATGCAAAAAGAGAGCAGTGCCAATGCACTGCTCTCTTTTTGTAATCAGCGGCTTCCTATCCTCCCAGG
>NZ_NFIY01000029.1:0-16144 GCF_002163455.1 Megasphaera sp. An286
CAGTTAAGCCCGCAAACGCCGAAAGTACTTGGGGGGAGGCCCCCTGGGAGGATAGGAAGCCGCTGATTACAAAAAGAGAGCAGTGCATTGGCACTGCTCTCTTTTTGTATACAACGACCTCTTATCTACCCAGGGCCTGCCCTGGGATAAGTAGCGAACCTCGTTTGAAGGAGCGAAAGCGACGCGCAAACGAGTGTGAGTCACTTATGTCGGGTCCGTGCGTGAGCAGCACATGTCATGAAGAAGTATTCCTGTGTGCAGACCCGACTGATAGGTGCGACGACCGTCAGCAGGAGACGTATACATCATGTATGCGTTCTTTTTTTGTATCTGTGCGGCTTCCTATCCTTCCAGGTTTCTGGGATAAGCATAAGCAGGGAACACCGTTTGAAGGAGCGAAGCGACGCGCAAACGGTAATGAGTCGCTTACTTCGAATCGGGACACATAAGATAGAATGCTGATAGGCTTATGCTGCAAAGCCTGCCGATTCGAAGCCTTGATGACGATACCCTAAACAAGATGACACGACGCGAAACATAAAGTACCCCCGCTGTCTTTGCAAATAAGACAGCGGGGGTACTCTTTACTCTTCAGTTATTTCTTCTTCTTTCTTCACGGGAAATATAACGGAAATCGTCGTTCCTTCATTTAATTTGCTTTTCAGCGAGAGCTCGGCGTTATTCCCTTTTGCGATATATTGGGCGATGGATAAGCCTAGGCCGGAGCCGCCTGTTTCTTTGGCCCGGGATTGTTCGACGCGGTAAAATCGTTCAAATACCCTGTCGATATCCTTTTCGGGAATGCCGATGCCCGTGTCCGATACGGAATAGTATACGTTGTCGCCGTCGCGGCGGCAGGACAGGGTGATGTTTCCGCCGGCAGGCGTGTATTTGACTGCGTTGTCGACGAAGATTCGCAGCATTTGCTTTACGCTGCCCGGCTCGGCATAAATCGTCGCTTCGTCGTTTTCCACAATCGTGATTTTATGGTCATGATCCAGCAGGGTCACTTCGTTGTACACATCCTGGAGCAGCTTGGCCGTGTTGATGTCGGCGAAGTGCTTCTTCAGCGTGCCGCTGTTCGTGCGGGCGAAGAACAACAGGCGCTCGATGAGTTGGCGCATGTATTCCGTTTCCTGCTTGATGGTCGTAATGCTTTCCTGCAGCACGGCAGGGTCGTTTTTTCCCCAGCGGTCCAGCAGGTCCGCGTAGCCGGCGATGACGGTAATCGGCGTGCGCAGCTCGTGCGACGCGTCGCTGATAAATTGCTGCTGCTGTTTATAGCCGTATTCGATGCGGTCTAAGGCCTGGTTGATCGTAACGGCTAAGTCGTGCAGCTCGTTGCGGTTATCTGACAGGGTAATGCGGTTATCGAGCTGGTTGACCTCGATGGTTTCCAGCGTGTCGTTGATGATGCGCAGCGGCGCCAGGGACTTTTTCATCAGGTACATGCCGGTCAGAACGGTCAGGGCCAAGCAGATGAGGATAGACGCCAGCAGCTGCTTGGACAGCAGGGTAATGAAGTCGTTTTCCTTATCAGGCTGGCGGGAGAACCGCAGGTAGTAGCTCTTGCCGTCGTCGCCGTCCCATTTTTTGTAATAGGAAAACTCCGTCGTTTCGCTGCCCTGTATCGTCGTCGGCAGGGCGTTTACCGTTTTATCCTGAATATCCTCGTCGATATGGCGGTCGCTCAATTTTTTTATCGTATGAGTCGGGCAATTATCCAAAACCAATTTGCCGGCGCCGTTGTAAATTTGCAGGGTAACGAAATTGGGCAGATTGGACCGGACGAAGACGGAAGAGTCGACTTTGCCGTACGAATCCAAATAGGCTACGGTGTTTTGCGCGCTCGATTCCAAATCCTCTTTAATGGAGTCGTTCATGATGTAATGAATGCTGGCGACGGTGATGACCGATACGACGATGAGGATAAAGAATACGATGGAAGAATAGAGGAGCACCATTTTGGCGAAGAGCGGCAGGGGCGCGAAGGTCGGATGCTGCAGTATTGCCTGTTTAATCCTTTGCCACATATCCTACTCCGCGGATGGTCTGAATGTATTCCCGTCCTTTTTCCTTGCCGAGCTTGCTGCGAATATAGCGGATATACACGTCGACGACGTTCGTGTCGCCAATATAATCGTATCCCCATACTTCTTCTACGATGCGGTCTCTGGTCAGCACGATGTTTTTATTGCGGATTAAATAGGACAAGAGTTCAAATTCTTTCTTCGTCAAAATGATTTTCTGCGTGCCGATGACGACTTCGTGGCGGTCCAAATACAGCATCATGTCCTGGAGCTGCAGGAAGTTTTCGTCAGCCGGCTTATAGTCCCGTTCGCGCAGGAGCACGCGGATGCGGGCGAATAATTCCTTGCTGTTGAAGGGCTTCGTCAGATAGTCGTTGGCTCCTAAGTCCAGGCTGGCGACCTTCGTTTCGACGTCGTCCTTTGCCGACAGCATCATGATGGGGACGTTGGATAGTTCGCGGGTCCGGCGGCAGATCGTCAGGCCGTCGATGTCGGGAAGCATGACGTCCAGTAAAATCAAATCGAAATGATCCTGGCCGATGCGGTCCAGCGCCGCGGCTCCGTTCGTTTCGATGCCGCACTCGTAGCCTTCGTGTTCGAGCTCCATCTGAAGAAAACGAGCAATTTGTTTTTCATCTTCGACAATTAAAATTTGTGCTTTTTCAGCCATACCATAATCCTCCTGAATCACGAGTACATTACTTCTTATTATACCTCATCTATGACTATTTTGGTACTCGCCTTTGCGAATCGGACATAAACAAAACGAAACATATTCTTCTTAGTCATATCCATGAGAGGATGGGTTGGAGAAATCTGGAGAAAATGAAGATAATGTCGCTGCAAGCCTTCAAGAACAGGCGCAATTAATGGTATAATAATATAATAGCCTCATGATAATACCTATGGAATTTACGTACAGCAAGGAGGAATAGATATGACAGGATTAAACATTACGTTTTTAGCCCACAGCGGCTTTGCCGTTGAAACGGATACAAAAGTGCTGGTATTCGACTACTTTAAGGATCCGGCAGGAAAGGTGGAATCCTATGCGAAAGGGGATAAGCCACTATGGTTTTTCGTCACCCACTGGCATGAAGACCACTTCAATCCCCGCATTGCCGACTTTGCCGCCCACACGGCCCATTATATTCTCAACGACGGCGTGACGCTGGAAGATGTAGACGTAAAAAAAATGCAAACTATGCGTTTATATGATACAATACATATGGAAGACGCAACGATTACCCAGTATGGCTCTACAGACGAAGGCGGTTCTTTTTTGGTGGAAACAGACGGATTTTCCATCTTCCATGCCGGCGACCTCAACTGGTGGCACTGGCTGGGCGATACGGACGAAAACAACGCCGAAGCGAAGGGCAATTTCGACCGGGAAATGAAGAAGCTGGCCGGCCTGTCTGTAGACGTTGCCTTTTTCCCCGTAGACGCGCGGCTGGAAGGAGCGCGCGAATGGGGCGTAAAAGGATTTTTAGACAAGGTGCATGTGAACAAGCTGTTAGTTTCTATGCATCATTTTGGAACGGTCTGGTCGCCGTCGCCTGACTTTAAGGCGGCCTACGGCGGCGTGCCCTTGTGGATACCGGCCCGCAAAGGCGAGGAAACGACAGTTCGATAAGGCAGCAATATCTGCATATACTGGAAGAGCAGAGGAGGTATAGCATGACTGAATTACACACGGCGGCGCAGCCTAAACGCAGTCAGATTGCCAATTATATACTGGCGGCGGCGGCGATTATCCTGCTGCTGGCGTATCCGTTCCAGGACTTTTTCTGGGGCGGGTTATTGACCCATTTAGCCGGAGCGGCCCTGATCGGCGGCCTGGCTGACTGGTATGCCGTAACGGCTCTGTTTCGGCGGCCCTTGGGCATTTCCTTTAAGACGGCCCTGATTCCGAACAGCAAGGAACGGATCGCCGAAATGGCCCGTCATATGATTGAAAGCGAAATCCTGACGGTGCCCAATATGTACAACGTGCTGAAGCATCATCCGATATTGGGAGCGACCCTTGAGTATCTCCACACGGAGAAGGGCTTTCAGTCAGCGGAACGCGTATTTGGGCAAATCCTCAATACGTTTTTGTACACCGTCGACATGAAAATCGTCGTCAAGGCCTTTTCCGGCGTCGGCGGCCAGGCTATTGAAAAAATCGATTTGGCCCCCATCATGAGCCGGGCTATTAAGATCGGCCTGCGCGGCGAATCGGGGAAGGATTTTCTCGATTTCATGATCCTTCATCTGGAAATACTCGTCAAGAGCGATACGATGAAAAAGTACATCGGTGAAATTTACGAAGCGTCCCTGCAGCAGTATGCCGAACGGAATTTCCTCTTTGAATGGGCCATCAAAGCGGCCCTCAAGATGGACATGTTCCGGCCGGAGCACGTCGCCGAAAAATTGCAGGAAAAATGCCTCAGCCTGCTGGACGACGCGAAGCGGGAAGATTCGCCGCAGCGCAAGCAGGCCCTGAATTACTTGTGGAAGCAAACGGAACGCATCGAGTTTAACGGCGAATGGCATGAACGCATCGACAGCTACAAGAACCGCATGTATCAGAGCCTGGTTACCCGTCCCGACACGAAGGAAGCTTGGCAGCGCTATGTACAGACGCCGGAACGGCAGAAGCGCGTCTGCACCGTCGCGGCAAAATACGTCATCGGCAAGCTGGAACGGTGGCGGCAAAGCCCCGACCAGGTGGAACAGATGAACCGCACGGCCCTGGCCTTCGCCGCCCGCGAATTGAAGCGGCTCCAGGTATGGTTCGGCAAGACGGCAGAACAGGAAATCATGAAATACGACGGAAATTATCTGGCGCAGCAGCTGGAAAGCAGCGTCTGGTACGATTTGCAGATGATTCGCGTCAACGGCTCTCTCGTCGGCGCAATTCTCGGCGCCGTCATCTATCTCGTCATGTATGCCGTGAAAGGAGGCGTATAGTATGACATATCGCCAGCGGGCCAACGCTATTTTGGCCTTGTCCTTTCTCTGCTTTCTGGCCATCTTCTGGTGGTGGTATACCCACGACGTAACCTTGTGGGAAGAACTGCTGTTTTTCGTCATTCAGTCGGCCCTCATCGGCAGTATTGCCGACTGGTTTGCCGTTACGGCGCTGTTCGACAAGCCCCTGGGCTTCCCCTATCATACGGAGCTGCTATACCGCAACCGTACGCAGATTATCGACAGCATTACGAAGATCATTTCGGAAAAACTGCTCCAGCCCAACATGTGGCAGGACAAGCTGTATCAGATATCCTTTATGGATAAGTTTATCGGCTGGCTTCGCAGCCCCGGCGGCCGGGAAAAATTCCGCGCTCTCTTGTATGAAGTAGCCCAGCGCGCCTATAACCACGCCCAGAAGGGCAGCACGCAGGAATCCATCGCCGACCATATCCGCCAGTACCTGAAGCGGCAGCCGTTGGTCAGCTTCTTCCAGGACCGCCTCATCTCGCTGCTGGAAGACCCGAACAGCCATATGTTCAACGATGCCGTCGGCTTGGGCCGCGAGCTGGTGCGCAGCGACGATTTCGATGCCCTCCTGGATAAACTCATTCAGCAGTGGATGGAAGAATCGAAGCATTCGACTGTATCCATCATTACGATTAACAAGTTTATCGGCGTCGTCGACACGCGGAAAATTGCCAAGGACATCAAAAAAGGCATTATCTCCTGGCTGGACCAGTGGGAACAGGCCGAAGGGGAACAGCGCGAATGGCTGTGCCGCAAGTTTGAATTGTTCCTGTATTCGATGAACGGCCAGCTGGCCTACGGCGTACAGAACTGGCAGGACCAGTTCGTCGATTCCCTGCCTATTGAAAAGTGGCTCAGCGCGACGCAGCGTTCGGCCAAGGACTACTTTACCCAGGGCGATAAGGGAAAAGAAGAGCTGAAGGATTTGCTGGAAGAACAATTCCTGCGCTACGTCGAATACTGCAGCGCTCATCCGGAAATCAAGGACTGGCTGGACGAACAAATCCGTCGGGCCTGCAACGTCATCCTGGAACACGAGCATTCGCTCATCGCCGTGGCCGTCCGCGACGTGCTGACAGGCTTCGATAAGAGGAAGTTCAACGCCTTCCTGGAAAGCAAGGTCGGCGAAGATCTGGCCTGGATTCGCATCAACGGCGCTCTCGTCGGCGGTACGATCGGTTTCGTCGTATTCGCCTTCCTGCGGCTCATTTACGAGCCCTTCTTCGTGCCCTTTATGCGGGGACTGTTTTTATAATTGAATACGAATGCAGCAAAGGGCTTGCCGTCCGTGTATCGGATGCGGCAAGCCCTTTCTTTATAGATAGGTGGCTATGGACTAATACTCCCACTGATAACGCTTCATGTCGACGCAGCCGTTAGGCTTGAACTGCACGCCTTCCTGCTCCAGCAGGACCCTCTGCCGGGCCCATCCCGGCGCGGTACGGCCGGCGCTGTTTACGACGCGGTGGCAGGGGTATTTGCCGTAGCATTGGGCCATGGACAGGACCTTGCCTACGAGCCGGGCGTTGCGGTCGCGGCCGATGAGCCGGGCGATTTGGCCGTACGAAGCGACGGAGCCGGCAGGGATTTCGGCGACGACTGAGAGTATTTCGTAAATTAATTCTTCTGTTAGTACGTGTTTTGTCATAAGAGCCTCGAGGTGTGAATGGAGTCGTTAACATCATCATAGCAAGGGGAAATTAGGGCGTCAATATGGTATAATAACGTAAAATGCTTATTTTTTTCGGGGAGGGAACGAAGTGAAAGAGTATCATCATCTTACGCCGGCCTTAGTAGAAGAATTGAAGGGGATTGTCGGCGAAAAATACGTATATACTGATAAGGATAAGCTGATTCCTTACGAGAAAGACGAAGGCGTCGAACGGGAATATTTCCATTTGCCCGAGGCCGTCGTACTGCCGGAAACGGCGGAGCAGACGGCGGCGGTCATGAAATTGGCCAATCGGGAACGGATTCCCGTCGTCCCGCGCGGCGCCGGCACGGGACTGGAATTCGGCGCCGTGACCAACGATTTCGGCGGCATCATATTGAGCACGGAACGGATGAACCGCATTCTGGAGTTCGACGCCGATAAGATGTACATGGTCGTCGAGCCCGGCGTCATTACGGCGGAGCTTCAGGCTCTGGCAAAATCGAAGGGCCTGCTCTATGCCGGCGACCCGTGCAGCGGCGACAGCTGCTTTATCGGCGGCAACGCGGCGACCAATGCCGGCGGCAACAGGGCCGTGAAATACGGTACGACGCGGGACCAGATATACGCTATCGAAGTCGTGACGCCGACGGGAGAGATTGCCCGTTTCGGCGGCCGGCTGAAAAAAGTGACGGCAGGCTATCCGCTGGAAAAAATCATCATCGGCTCCGAAGGAACCTTAGGCATTATTACGAAGCTGACCTTAAAGCTCGTTCCCTTGCCGAAATATACCGTAGATATTCTGGCCGTCTTTCCGACGGTGGAAAGCGCCCTGTCCCTCGTAACGGCTCTTCCCAAGGCCGGCATTGAGCCGACGTGCCTTGAATGCATGGATAACGCCGTCATCCGCGTCGTCGAACAGTACCTCGACGAAAAGCAGCCCTACTCGGACAATGGCAATTACATGGTCATTCAGCTCGACGGCAAGAGCGAAGACGACGTAGACGATATGTGCGTTGCCGTCGATGAAATCTGCCGGGCTCAGGGAGCTTTGGAAATCTTCGTCGCCGACGCCGATAAGGTGTGGAACGCCCGCAAGGCCTTTACGGAAGCGTCGGCAGCCGAATGCCCTGTAGCGGCTATGGAAGATTTTGTCGTGCCGCCGGATATGCTGGAAAAGCTGCTGATAGAGCTGGAAAGAATCGGGCAGGCGCAGGGCGTCCAATTCCGCGGCGTCAGCCATGCCGGCGACGGCAACCTGCACCTCGACGTGCTTCGCCGCGGCTTTACGGCCGACGAAGAAGCTGCGAAGATAGAAGCCTTTGAAGATGCGGCCTGCGCCGCCGTCTACGCCTTGGGAGGCAAGATTTCCGGTGAACACGGCATCGGCCAAAAGCGCAAGGCCCTCTTTGCCAAATACGAGGACCCGGCAGCCCTGGCCCTCATGAAAGCCGTCAAAAAAGCCTTTGATCCGAATCTGATCCTCAATCCGGGGAAAGTATTTGATATGGAAGAGTAATCTGAAATATATACAGCTGAATGCGAATAATGCGGCGTGACGAACAGCCACGCCGTATTACTCTTTATAGAAAAAGTGATAAAGGCATGTGAATAGAAAAGATATTGACGCTGCTGACTCGTTTAAAGCAGCAAGGAAAGATTAAGCGTGATTCAGAGAATAGAAAGACCTCTCATTGGATTTTAAAGCGCTAAATGCCTATGAATCCAATGTGTATTGGGTTGATATTGGGTTGATATAAAAGAATAAATATTTTTAGTTATACATGTAAATACATTAAGGGAAAGGCTTTATCTGCATGACGAAGCCTTTCCCTTTTGTATTTATTCATATATAGGACGATCTAGTTTGTTTAAGAAGTTCTAATAGATGCAGTATAAGGATATGCTGCTTGTTGGGCCTTTGAATATTATATTTTTTTCGATTTCAGCACGCCTTCGCCGCAGAAGCTGGGAATGAAGGTTTCGCTGGCGCTGTCTTTTTCCTGGACGAAGCCGTCTTCGATGCCGCTGTCGAAGAGGTACTGTTCGGCTTCGTCGTACTCTTCGTCGGTGAGGAAGCGGTCGATTTCGGGATAGTCGGCGGCTTTGCCGCAGGGGACGTACTGGCGCATGAGGCTGAACAGGACTTGTCCGTCTGCGAAGTGGCTTCGCACCCAGTCGATGACGGCCTTAGTGTTTTCGACGCAGCCCGGCAGGATGAGGTGGCGGATGACGACGCCCTTCTGCAGGATGCCGTCGTCGTCGAGCTCGTAGGGGCCGACCTGGTCGTACATGCGCAGGATGGCTTCCGCCGCGGCCTGGGGATAGTCGGCGGCGCCGCTGTAGCGTTTGGCCAGATTCGAATCCATGTATTTCAGGTCAGGCAGATAGATTTGTACCTTACCTCGTAAGGCGTCGATGGTTTCCGGTGCTTCATAGCCGCCGCAGTTGTAGACGACGGGGACGGGCAGGGGCTGCTCCAGGCTCTGCCGGACGGCCCAGGTATAGGGCGTCGGCGTGACGAGATTGATGTTGTGGGCTCCCTGGGCGATGAGCTCGCCGTAGATTTCGCGCAGCCGTTCTACCGTAATGGGAATACCCGTGCCGCCCGTGCTGATCGAGGCGTTTTGGCAGAAGCAGCAGCGCAGGTTGCAGCTCGTAAAAAATACGGTCCCCGAACCCCGCGTGCCGCTGATGCAGGGCTCTTCCCAGAAGTGCAGGGCCGCCCTGGCTACGACGGGCTGCAGGGACGTATGGCAGTAGCCGGCCATGGGCGCATGAGGCGTGTAGTATTGGCTGCGGACGACGCCGCAGCGCCGGGGACAATCGTTGCAGATATATTCGGACATAAAAACATCTCCTTGCAGTACAGTGTGCGGCAGTCTGCGCCGGCAGGCCGCCAAGGGATATACTGCATTATACCATATATAGAAAAAGGCTGCCTCTTACGAGACAGCCTTTTTACATGACAAGCAAATTTTCGAATTAATGATGAGCAATCGTCAATTCTTTGAAGCGTCTTGCTCTTGCGCCTTCGTCGTCCTGCTGAGCGACGAGCTGTTCCAAATGCTTCAGTTCTTCTGCTTCTACGGTAGCTGTAGTATCGTAGCTGGCAGGAACGGTCTTAGCCAGGTACATGCACTTCTTGAGGGAAGCGACGCTGATGATGATTACCAGGATAGCCATGATAGCCGAAACGGTAAACATGAGCATTTCGCCCTGAGGCAGATAGATTTCAAACATGTTGAGGAAGTCTGCCCAGAAGATAACGACCGTCAAAACAGCCCAGGGGAAGCCTGTTACCCAAACGTAGCGGGCTTTGCCCATGCTGCAGATAACGACGGAAGAAATAGCCAAGGTAATGATAGCCAGCAACTGGTTGGATACGCCGAAGATAGGCCAAATCGTGGACAAGCTGCCCTGCAGTACGATGTAACCCCAAGCGCCGGATACTAATGCGGAAGCGATGATGCCGCCGGGGAGCCAATGGGGATCGCCGAACTTAGGCCATACGCGGCCGATAAGTTCCTGGAACATGTAACGGCCGACACGAGTACCGGCATCGATGATCGTCATGATGAACAATGCTTCGAACATGATGCAGAAGTGGTACCAGTAGTTCATGAGGTGGTCGAGGCCAGGAATTCTGGAGAAGATGTGAGCCATGCCGACTGCCAAGGAAACGGCGCCGCCGGGACGATGGGCAACGTCTTCGCCGACCATCTGGTTCAGCATCGGGAGGTCAACGACCTGCATGCCGAGAGCCTGGAAGTGAGCGGCTGTAGAGTTAATAGCGAAGTAGTCGGCCGGCTGGAGAGCGCAGGCTGCGATCAAAGCCATCATGCCGACGAAGGATTCTGTAAGCATTGCGCCATAGCCTACAGGGAGGATAGAGCGTTCGTTCATGAGCATTTTCGGCGTCGTGCCTGTGGAAATCATGCAGTGGAAGCCGGAAATAGCGCCGCAGGCGATAGTGATGAAGATGTACGGAAGAACCGGGCCGGTAATAACCGGGCCGCCGCCGGCGCAGAACTGCGTAACGGCAGGCATTTCAACGCTCGGGCCGACGATGATGATGCCGAGGGCCAAGGCGCCGATCGTACCGATCTTCATGTACGTGGACAAATAATCGCGCGGAGCGAGGAGCAGCCATACAGGGAGGGCAGCGGCGATGAAACCGTAGAGGATCAAGGCGATGCTGACGCCTCTGGCGCTAATGGTAAAGATAGGAGCCAATGTCGGCGAAGCCTGGACGGACGGGCCTACGACGACGGCGAGCAATACGAGGACGACGCCGATGATCGTAGCTTCCTGAATCTTGCCGGGGCGCAGGAACTGCAGATACAAGCCGACGAGAATAGCAATAGGAATCGTCATGCCGATGGTGAAGGTACCCCACGGGCTGTCGTGCAAGGCGTTGACGACGACGACGGCCATACCGGCCATAGCGAGGATATTCAGGAACAATACGGCGAAGGACGTAGCCAAGCCGATTTTGTCGCCGATCTGCGCTTTTGCGATTTCGGCGATGGATTTGCCGTCATAGCGCATGGAAGCGAAGAGGATAACCATATCGTGTACGGCCCCTGCGAGGACGCCCCCGATAAGAATCCACAACGCGCCGGGCAAATAACCGAACTGAGCGGCAATAACCGGGCCTACGAGCGGGCCTGCGCCAGCGATAGCTGCGAAGTGATGGCCGAATACGACGTATTTGTTCGTCGGAACATAGTCGTGGCCGTCTTCGAAACGGAATGCCGGCGTGACTTTGTACTGGTTCAGCGTCAATACTTTAGCGGCGATGAAGGCGCCGTAAAAGCGGTAAGCCAGTACGAACACGAGTGCAGAAACAATAACTAAATACAAACCGTTCATACAAAAACAACCTCCTTTTAAAATTTTAGGGCTGCTTTTGAGAAATGAACTGCTATAATGATTCCTACTAGAGCAAGCCCTTTAACCGACTCTAACTATATATCAATAAGATTAAAATTTCAAGGTGGGCAGGGGCACAGTCCGTCCTCCGGTGATAATAAAATCTTTTGGTGACAAAAAAATAAAAAATGGCTCAAATATACATGCCTTATCTAGTATAATGAAAGAGGTTACAAGTCATATGTAGTATGTGATGAAAAAATATCATTTTATGCAGATATGTATATCAATTGATAATATACGCCGGAGGAAAACAAAAAAACATAATGTTCGTTTACCAATAGTCAGATTTTGCTGACAGTGGTATAATATATCTGCTTTAACTTTTTCGAGCCGTATAGCATGACGGCTTCAGCTATTACTTATTTATATTTTACATAACTTGTATAGGGGGTACAATTATGTCTCAGTCTGATTACACACTGGTGCTGCCGGCCTTTACGATCGGCGCCAACGCTTACGATGCCATCGGCCAGGTTACGAAGCCTTTCGGCAAAAAAGTCGTCATTATCGGCGGCAAAACGGCCTTGTCCAAAGCGGAAAAGCCGCTCCTCGACGCCATTAAAAACACCGATCTGGAAGTTCTCGGCGTGCTGTGGTACGGCGACGACGCGACGTACGAACGGGTAGACGCCTTGATGGCTGAAGACGCCGTTAAAAATGCCGACCTCATTTTCGGCGTAGGCGGCGGCCGGGCTATCGACACCTGCAAGGTCGTAGCCGATAAAGTCGGCAAGCCCTATTTCGCCTTCCCGACGGTCGCTTCGAACTGCGCTCCGTCTACGGCCATCGCCGTCATGTACAACGAAGATAAATCCTTCGCCGGTTACTACTACCTGCCGACGCCGCCGGTCCATACGTTTATCAATATGGACATCATCGCCGACTCGCCCTTCGACTTGTTCTGGGCCGGCATCGGCGACGCCATGAGCAAGGAATGCGAAAGCGAATTGGCCAGCCGCGCAGCCGACATTTTCCATACGGTTCTCCTGGGGCGGGCTTTGGGCAAGGTCTGCACGGAACCGCTTCTCGAATACGGTGAAAAAGCCTTGGCTGACTTCAAGGAAAAGAAGGTCACCTATGAGCTGCAGCAGGTCGTATTGGACATCATCATCAGCACGGGCCTCGTTTCCAACTGCACGACAGGCCACAACGGCGTATACTATTATAACTCGTCTATCGCCCACTTGTTCTACAACTCGTCGACGGTGCTGCCGCAGGTCGTAGAAGGCCATCTCCACGGCGAAATCGTATCCTTCGGCGTACTCGTCCTCTTGACGTACGACAAGCAGTTCGAACTGCGCGACCGGATAGCCGCCTTCTACAAGAAAGCCGGCTATCCGGTCAAGTTGGCCGATTTGGATATCAAAGCCGACGAAATCGACGCGATCGTCGAAAAAGCGCCGGCCATTACGGAATGGAACTGCGTGCCGTCTCCGCTGACGAAAGAAGCCTTCAAGCAGGCGATCGTCGACACGGACGCCTTTGGCAGCGCATTATAAAACTGTTCAGCCGCATAAAAAGGGGCGACTCTCTGCAGGAGAGCCGTCCTTTTATGGTATAATAGACAAAAATGAGTAACCAGGAGGTATGCAATGGATAGTGTGCTGGAACAGGTAATCGCCGGTATCGGCCCCCTGAATCTGGAAAAGACCGGCGAGTGCTACGCGAAGCTGTCGAGCCTTGCCGTCCCTCAGGACGGGAATTTGACTTACTTGGCCGGCCGTATTGCCGGCGTCTCCGATACGCTGCAGCCATCGCTGCTGAAAAAAGCCGTCGTCTTATTTGCCGCCGACCACGCCGTCGACGGCGGGGAAAATAAAACGAAGGGCATGGGCAGCAAGGCCGCCGCGCTGGAAATCGCCGCCGGAAAGGGCCATATCAACAAGGTGGCCCATCAGATAGGAGCCGGCGTGTTGCTGCTGGATATGGGACTGGAGCAGAATATTCCCGAATCGGAAGGCGTTCAGGACTTGAAGGTCATGCACGGCAGCCATTTTTGGGCCAAAGGGCCGGCCATGACGGAAGACCAGATGCTGGACGCCATGTTCAGCGGCCTGCAAATCGGAGAAAATCTGGCCGACGAGCATTACAACGCCCTCGGCCTCGGCAATATCGGCGAACGGGGTCTGCTGACGGCCTTTATCCTCACAGCGGCCTTCTTCCGCGATTCTATGAACGACTTGCCGTCCCATATGAAATCACAGGGCAAGCTGGAGCAGCTGACGGCCCTCATGGACCGGCTGGGACTGGATGCCGGCGATCCTCTGGATTTGCTGCGCCGCGCCGGCTCGCCCGATATCGCCGCCATGGTCGGCCTCATATTGGCGGCGGCCCATCGCCGTCTCCTCGTCGTATTCGACAACGCGGTGACGGGAGCGGCCGTACTGCTCAGCCGGGCCCTCTGCTCTCAGGTAGACGACTACGTCATCCCTTCGGCGCGATATGCCGAGCCGGTTCATCAGATGCAGATGAAAAAGATGGGCCTCAAGGCCTTCTTTGAAACGGGGCAGGATACGGATCAGGGCATGGGCTCGGTCATCGGCTTGTCCCTGCTGGATGCGGCAGTAGACATGATGAATAAGGAATTGAAATAAGACGATAGCGATGCCCCTTTGCGGCAGGAAGGAGATTATACATGAAGACCTTATACCTCGATTGTTTTTCCGGCATCAGCGGCAATATGTTCACCGGCATGCTTCTGCAGGCCGGCGTGCCCTTCGACGCCTTTCAGGACGCCATGGCTTCGCTGAAGCTGGAAGGATATTCCCTCGTCTGCGAATCCGTTTCCAAGCTGGGAATTCAATCGGTCTATTACAACGTAATTCTTGATGCGGAACGTCATCACCATGCGCACGACGGCGGGCACGATCATGAGCACCATCATCATCACGAACATCACGGTTCGCACAGCCACGAGCATCTCGTCGATACGACGGGCCATCACCATCATCACCAGCACCGCGGCCTGCAGGAAATCACGGCGATTATCGAAGCGTCGCCCCTGTCGGACAGCGTTAAGGCGAAAAGCCTCGCCGTATTCGGCGAGCTGGCAAAAGCCGAGGCAAAGGTTCACGGCGTGCCTGTCGACCAGATTCATTTCCATGAAGTCGGGGCCGTCGACTGCATCCTGGACATCGTCGGCGTTGCCTGGGCTCTCGAATATCTGGGCATAGAGCAAATCGGCGCGTCGCCTCTCCACGTCGGCAGCGGCTTCGTACGCTGCGCCCACGGCGTTATGCCCGTACCGGCTCCGGCTACGGCAGAACTGCTGGCAGGCATTCCCTATTATGCTACGGACATCCGCGGCGAACTCGTCACGCCGACCGGCGCGGCCCTCGTCAAGACCCTGGCTTCCTATATCGGCCCCCGGCCCAAGTCCTTTGTCCATGACATCACGGCTTACGGCGCAGGCACGAAAGACCTGGAAATCCCCAACGTCGTCCGCGGCTTTATCGGAGAAGCTGAATCATGGCGGTAAGGAACGGCGGCAGGACAGACACGATTCTCCTGCATGTCTTGGCTCATGACAGCTACATAAACGTAAGATAGGTAAGGCGCCGCGGAGATATTTTTTGCGGCGCTTCTTTTATGGAGAAAGTAGAGTATATCTGGTAGAATTCATCATATAATCAATTCCATCAACTATTTGCGAAAAAAGTGAAAAAATCTATTGACAGATTACAGGAGGCGTGATATTATGATTAAGCGTTCTGATGAACGCGCCGACACAGAGAAGGTTAGAAAGAACGTCGCAAAAAAGTTCTTAAAAAACTTTCAAAAAATGTGTTGACAAGCACAAACGAAAGTGCTAAAATAAACTTCGTCGTCATGCGGAAGTAGCTCAGTGGTAGAGCACCACCTTGCCAAGGTGGGGGTCGCGAGTTCGAGCCTCGTTTTCCGCTCCATATTTCCTCTTTAAGAGGAAGCTATTCCTCAATAGCTCAGTCGGTAGAGCAATCGGCTGTTAACCGATTTGTCGTAGGTTCGAGTCCTACTTGAGGAGCCAATACAGGGGTATCGCCAAGCGGTAAGGCTACGGACTCTGACTCCGTCATCGTTGGTTCGAATCCAGCTACCCCTGCCAAATTTATGATCCACTAGCTCAGTCGGTAGAGCACCTGACTTTTAATCAGGGTGTCCCGAGTTCGAATCTCGGGTGGATCACCATCATTTACTCTAGCATGGCCCCTTGGTCAAGTGGTTTAAGACACCGCCCTTTCACGGCGAGAACATGGGTTCGAATCCCGTAGGGGTCACCACTATCCGGGCGATTAGCTCAGCTGGGAGAGCGCCTGCCTTACAAGCAGGATGTCAGCAGTTCGATCCTGTTATCGCCCACCAATTTTTTTACAAGACATACACTTCAGTGTATGTCTTTTTTTGCATGTATGACGTGTATTGGAAAAGACGCTGCGTACCGAATGTCTGTCGTCGGTAAATTGCAAGTTGAATTTGAACAACCATAATCAGGAAACACACTCACTAGCATAAACTTCATCGAGGAATGCATCAAATAGCTCTGACGGCGTATGGTAGCCCA